>CALELH010000119.1 GCA_937902595.1 uncultured Myxococcales bacterium | reverse complement strand
TGCCGTACTCCTAGAAATTAAAAAAAGAGAGAATCAGAAACATCAAACAAAAAGTAATTACCTCATCGGATAATTATTATGATGGCGCATGAAACGGGTGGGGAATTTATCGAATCAAGTTCAAACTCGGGATAGACGCTCCCGTGCGCAACTCTGGTGATGTGGCTAATTCACCAGGCGTAACCCTCATCGGCCCGGCCGGCACACTCACTTTAGAAGAGGGCCTCATCTGCGCAAGACGGCATATCCACATGACCCCCGCTGACGCCGCGAAGTTCGGCGTTGAGGACCGGGCGGTGGTCGAAGTAACGGTCAACAGCGAAGGGCGCGATCTAATCTTTGGTGATGTCCTCATCCGCGTGAAGTCAAGCTACGCTCTAGAGATGCATATCGACACAGATGAAGCCAACGCGGCCGAGGTCGTTCGAGGCCAAACCGGTACACTCTCGGCAACCGACGCCACGGCACAGCTGAGAAGCCGACGTCGATAACTATTCGTTCCCCACTCCATCAAAACGAAAAAAGCCGACCCATAGGCCGGCTCTCTCCTCGAAGAGGTGTGGTATCTGAGACTACTCGGAGTCTTCAGCCTTCTCTTCGCTACCCTCAGCCACAGCGTCCTCTGCAGGAGCCTCCTCTGCAGGAGCCTCCTCTGCAGCAGCCTCAGCGGCCTCCTCTGCAGGAGCCTCCTCGGCAGCAGCCTCAGCGGTCTCCTCTGCAGGAGCCTCCTCGGCAACAGCCTCAGCGGGCGCGGCTTCTTCTGCAGCTGGAGCTGCCTCCTCCGCCGCGGGAGCTGCAGGAGTTGCTGGAGCTGCTCGCTGAGCGCGCTCCGGCGTCTCATAGCCTTCGGGTAACAGCTCAATAATCGCCATCTCAGCGTTATCACCGAGCCGCCGGCCAACACGTAGCACACGTGTATAGCCACCTGGGCGCTCCACAAATCGCTCGGCTAACTTGCCGAACAGCTTTTGGAGTGCATCCCGATTACGAACATACTTGCCAGCCTGCCTAACCGCCGCCACTCGGGCCGCGCTCAATTGCTGACGTTCGCTGTCATTTGTCGCTGCATCTACCTTACTAACAGCATGTCGACGACCCAAAGTGATGAGACGTTCGATAATTGGGCGAAGCTCCTTCGCCTTAGCTGCTGTAGTCTGAATGCGCTCTTCCTCAATCAACGAGGTGGCCATATTACGAAACATAGCCTGTCGGTGACTCGAGTTGCGACCGAGCTTACGCCCTGCCTTCCGATGTCGCATCGTACTGCTCCTTGGGTCCGCACCGTCGCCTAATTACTTAGGCTTACGTGCGTCCGGATTCCATCCTTCTAGGGTCATTCCAAGCTGCAGACCCATCATCGACAGGATGTCCTT
Source organism: uncultured Myxococcales bacterium (assembly GCA_937902595.1). Taxonomy (GTDB): domain Bacteria; phylum Myxococcota_A; class Bradymonadia; order UBA7976; family UBA1532; genus UBA1532. The sequence continues at coordinate 1,658 of CALELH010000119.1, read as the reverse complement.
GATCTCGCGCAGGGACTTCCGACCGAAGTTCTTGGTCTTCAGCATCTCGGCCTCGGTCTTCTGGACCAATTCGCCGATAAGCTTAATATTCGCGTTCTGGAGGCAGTTCGCTGAACGAACCGACAGCTCCAACTCGTCTACGGAACGGTACAAGTTCTCATTCTGGAGGAACTCGTTCTCGACCGTCTCTTCGACGAACTCTGGCTCAGCCTCTTCATCAAAGTTGATGAAAATCTGTAGCTGCTCTTTCTGAATCTTCGCTGCATACGCAATCGCGTCTGCTGGAGCGACGCTACCGTCGGTCCACACCTCAAGGCTCAGCTTGTCGTAATCAGTGCGCTGTCCAACACGAGCGTTCGTGACATTGTAGTTCACGCGGCGCACAGGGCTGAACATGGAGTCGATAGGGATCGTGCCTACAGGCATGTTCGCCATCTTGTTGCGCTCCGCTGGAACATATCCGTATCCGGTGCGGACACTGAGCTCCATGACCAAGCGACCACCCTCACTGACCGTAGCGATGTGCTGGTCTGGCGTAAGGACATCTACCTGTGGATCATCAATGATGTCCGCAGCGGTCACAGGGCCTTCACGGTTCACCTCAATACGAAGAATGCGGGGCTCAAGAGTATGCATCTTGAACCGCACCTGCTTCAGGTTGAGGATAATCTCTGTGACGTCCTCAAGCACGTCAGGGACGCTGGTGAACTCATGAAGCACACCATCAATTCGTACAGCCGTAACAGCCGTTCCCTGAAGTGAGGACAACAAGATCCTACGAAGCGAGTTACCGTTCGTAATCCCGAAGCCGCGCTCAAATGGCTCAGCAACAAACTTGCCATAAGTCTCATTCGCCTCATCGACGATGATACCTTTTGGCTTAATTAGCTCTCGCCAGTTCTTGGCGATCATTTCCATGGGATCCATCTACTAATCCTCCTCGTTTAAGAGTTGCCGGACAGGTCCACTCCACTTGCGACACCCTACTCCCCGAGTTTCGCGGGTAACCACCCTATCCGAACTGATGGTGGAATCGATTTAATACAGGGCCCAAAACGAGCCGCTCATACGCTCTATAGGTTGGTAATCCCTTAGACTCTACGCCGCTTAGGTGGACGACAGCCATTGTGGGGTACCGGGGTCACATCACGAATGTGGGTAATCTTAAACCCGGACGTGCTCAGCGCTCTAAGCGCCGCTTCACGGCCTGATCCAGGACCTCGCACGTACACGCTCAATGAGCGCATACCATGCTCGCGGGCCTTATGAGCTGCATCCTCTGCCGCCAACTGCGCAGCAAAAGGAGTACTCTTACGAGACCCCTTGAAGCCACGAGAGCCCGCAGAAGACCAGGCTACAGCATTACCCTGTACGTCCGTGATCGTGATGATCGTATTGTTGAAGGTCGCTCGGATGTGAGCGACGCCGGACTGAATATTCTTCCGGGCCTTCTTCCTGCTCTTGGTCGAGTACTTAGACATTTGACTTGAGCCTTACTTCTTCTTCTTGGTTACGGTGCGCCGTGGCCCCTTACGGGTTCTGGCGTTGGTCCGAGTTCGCTGACCGCGCGCTGGCAGTCCACGTCGGTGACGCAAGCCGCGGTAACTACCCAAATCCATCAATCTCTTGATGTTGAGCTGTACCTCACGACGCAAATC
>CALELH010000118.1 GCA_937902595.1 uncultured Myxococcales bacterium | reverse complement strand
GGCCGAGCCACTCAGAGTACCGCCCAGACTCGATGGGGTAGAGAGCAGCTTCGGCCGACTCCAGGAACTCCACCGTGTCGAAACCGTACTCGACATGCTGACTGAACGCGTGCTCGAGCTCCGGATCATGACGACTCGCCGGGTCCGTGTCTCCAGGGATCCCAGCGCGGACACCGATGAAATAGCCTGGTTCGACCTCTTCGACGATGATGTGACCCTCTGCGTCAAACTGGCCGAAGACGTGGCGCCACCCAGCCCTTAGATCAAAGTAGGTGCCAGTCTGACCATGAAACATGGCTTCATTCTTGGGGATCTCTAGCTTTCCGGCGCGACCCGAGGCGTCGACTCGCCAACATCTCTCCGGGCCGTCTTTGGCAAACTCGACGGTGTAGTCGAATCCGACCTCTGGCAGAAAGTGAGCGTATATACCTGCCACGAGCTCAAGCTCGAGACTTTCATCTTCGCTCTTAAATTGGGCTCGTTGACTCCACCAGTCGGTCGTGAGGCCTTCGATGAACTGATCTATCTCCCCGCTCGCCTCGCTTCCATAAAAGGCATCTGAGAACACGACCTGCTCATTGGTCTTCTTGCATACATACAAGGCGCGCGCCTGATCATAGGCCGTTACGCCGTGCTCGCGGATGAAGGCGATGCGATCGGCGCGGAACGCTTTGCGGAATTGAACAGCTGCCTCTATCACGGACATTCTCTAATCTACTATGGTTCGGATCGGGGCCCAGATTATGCACGAGCGAGGGCCTACGTCACCTGCAATCGTCCAAACATAAGTCTGTTCAGCTTGACGTCTGAGGGCCAAGCGGCTAGCTTGCGCCCGCTCGCCAGCGCGTAGACCTAAGTAGGCTGGTTCTTCGAGCATCATTTTTTCAGTCATTTTGAGGATTACATACCCAATGTCCCGTAGAATCGCGATTAACGGCTTCGGTCGGATTGGCCGAGTCATATTTCGTTTAATCGAGCAGTGTGATGACCTTGAGGTCGTCGCAATCAATGATCTGACGGACCCCGAGACGCTCGCCCACCTCTTGGAGTGGGACTCAGTACACCGGCGTTTTGACGCTGACGTGTCCGTTGAAGGTTCATCTATCGTCGTCAATGGCCGCAAGATCGCGACCTCGGCAGAGCGCGATCCAGCGCAGCTCCCGTGGCGTGAACTTGATGTAGAGCTTGTCTTCGAATGCACTGGTGTATTCCGGAATCGAGAGAAAGCCCAGGGTCACTTGGACGCAGGCGCGTCCATGGTCATTTTGAGTGCGCCCGCGAAGGGCAACGTGGACAACACCGTCGTGATGGGTGTCAACGATCATACGCTTGACGCCTCTGCACATCAGGTCGTCTCGAACGGTTCGTGCACCACGAACTGTCTCGCCCCTGTCGTGAAGGTCCTTGATGAGGCCTTCGGCGTTGAGCATGGCATCATCACGACTATCCACAGCTACACCAATGACCAGCGTCTCCTAGATTTGCCACACTCTGATCTTCGGAGAGGTCGGGCGGCGGCCGTCTCAATGGTCCCTACGAGCACTGGCGCGGCGAAGGCAATCGACCTTGTTTTGCCACATCTAGCCGGACGTCTAGATGGCATCGCGGTCCGTGTGCCAACACCGAATGTATCATTGGTCGACTGTGTGATTCAGACTCGTGACGACGTGACGGTAGAGTCGGTCAATGACGCGTTGAGGACCGCCGCAAACGGCGCCCTCTCGGGGGTTTTGGCGTACGAGGAGCGACCTCTCGTGAGCAGCGATTATATCGGTAACCCTCACAGCTCGATCGTGGACGCCGAGAACACCAAGGTGCTCGGCGACCGACTCGTGAAGGTGATCAGCTGGTACGACAATGAGTGGGGCTTTAGCTCTCGAATGATCGATTTGGCGCGCTTAATGCTCGCTGGTAATAGGTGAAAGGGAGCGTATCTTGTCCGTAGCGGCACCAATGCCAATGATCGATGGTCTTGACCTAGAGGGTCGTCGTGTCCTGATTCGAGTGGACTTCAATTGTCCACTTGAGGACGGGCTTGTTGCGGATGACACCCGGATCAGAGCCGCGCTCCCAACGATTCAATATGCCATGGATCAAGGGGCGAAGGTCATCTTGGCGAGCCATTTGGGTCGCCCTAAGGGTGAAGCGAAGCCCGGCCTGTCCCTCGCGCCAGTCGGCGAGGTGCTCGCGGGCCATCTAGAGACGGACGTCATGCTGACGGACCGGCCTGTCGGAGACGCCGCGACGCGTCTCTCGAAAGAGCTTCGATCTGGACAGGTGCTCCTGCTTGAGAACATTCGCTTTCATGAGGGCGAGACTCAGAATGACGAGCACTTGGCTCGCCAATTGGCGGGCCTCGCTGACTGCTACGTTAACGACGCTTTTGGCACGGCTCATAGAGCCCACGCGAGCACAGCGGGTGTAGCGCAGCTGTTTGAGGATAAAGCTGCTGGCTACACCATGGCCAAAGAGGTCGCGGCGCTCGGGCGCATTATGGACTCCAATCGGCTCGGTTTTGTCGCCGTGCTTGGTGGAGCAAAGGTCAGTGACAAGATCGGAGTGATCGAGTCTCTGCTAGGTAAGGTCGAGCGCCTCCTCATCGGTGGAGCTATGGCCTATACTTTCTTACAGGCGCGCGGGATCGAGGTCGGAGATAGCCGCGTCGAGGCTGAGCACCTTCACACAGCTCAACGCATTCTCAAGCTCGCAGGTGAGCGTGGTGTGCACATCGGCTTGCCGGTGGATCACCTCTGCGCCGATGGGTTCAATAAGGACGCCAAAGCTGTTCTCGTGAACACATCCGAGATTGAGCCGGGGCTTATGGGCCTCGACATTGGACCGAGAACCGCAGAAGCATACAGCTCCGTTCTCTGTGACGCCCGCACCGTTTTCTGGAATGGGCCCATGGGGGTATTTGAGTTCTCTCAGTTCGCTAAGGGGACTCGCTCGATCGCAGACTCTCTCGGCGAATGTGCTGGGTGGACTGTGGTCGGGGGTGGTGACTCGGTGCGAGCCGTAGTAGAAGGTGGCTTCGAAGAAGAGATCGATCACATCTCTACCGGGGGTGGCGCGAGCCTTGAGTTTATCGAGGGCCGAGAGCTTCCCGGATTGAGCGCTCTCGGTTACCGGAGGGAAGAATGAGTAGGCGACCTGTCATAGCAGGGAACTGGAAGATGAACCTGTCGGCTGACGACGCCATCGCTCTGGCTGCGGCGGTACGAGACCGGTGTGGGCGATTCCGCGATGTAGATGTCGTCATCGCACCCCAGGGTATGATGCTCTGGCCTATCGCTCGTCGTCTTGAAGGTAGTCCCGTTGGTTTGGCCGCACAGAACTGCCACTGGGCTGACAAGGGCGCATATACGGGAGAGTTCTCTCCAGTACAGCTCAAGGAGACCGGGTGTACCCACGTCATTATTGGTCACAGCGAGCGACGACAATATTTTGGTGAGACGGATGAGGGCGTGGGCAAGAAGGCTCGCGCGCTGCACGATCACGGACTCATTCCAATCTTGTGTGTCGGAGAGAGCCTTCAGCAGCGTGAGTCGGGTCAGACGATCGCGGTCGTCTCGAGTCAGGTCGCGGCAGGTGTCGCGGAGCTGAGCGACGATGAACTCGCTGAGACCATCATCGCCTATGAGCCCGTTTGGGCGATCGGCACGGGGCTCACCGCATCTCCGGAACAAGCCCAAGATGTACATTTAGAAATTCGAAACCTGCTTAGCCGTTTGGCCAATGAGGCCACGGCGCAGCGCGTCCGTATCCAATACGGCGGCAGTGTTAAACCTAGTAACGTAAGAGAGCTGATGTCACAGGCCGATATCGACGGTGCGTTAGTCGGTGGTGCAAGTCTGACCATCGACAGCTTCGCTCAGCTCGTAGCCCATCGGGAGGACTTCGACAAATGATCGAGACCCTCGTCACAATTCTCCATATTCTGACCTGTATCTCTTTGATCCTGGTCATCATTCTTCAATCCGGCAAGGGCGGTGGCGTGAGCGCAGCCTTTGGTGGTGGAGCCGGCGCAGCGCTCGGTCAGCGCAGCGCGGGGACCGTCCTGGGTAAGTTCACGGCGATCGCCGCGGGCGTGTTCATGGTCACGAGTATGGTCTTGGCTGTCTTCTCTACTCCAAGCGCACGTGACCGTACCCTCGGGGACGTACCTGCCGCTGTCGAGCAGAAGGCGCCGAAGAAGGAAGAAGCTAAGCCAAAGGCGAAGGAGCCAGCGCCGACCAAGGCCGCTCCAGCGCCAATTAAGGTCGAGCCAGCTCCAGCCAAGTCGCCAGCGCCAGCTAAGGCCGCGCCAGCGCCAGCTAAGGCCGCGCCAGCGCCAGCTAAGGTTGAGCCAACACCAGCGAAGACCGGCCAGCCATAAAGGCGCGCCGTCTCGCTGAGACCTCAGTTGGACTCAATTAGGCCTCTTGGGCAGCGTCGATCCTTTTTTGGGGATCGACTTGACCCATCGAGGTCTTCGTGAGACAAGGCCGTTCCGCCGAGCGAAGGTGGTGAAATTGGTAGACACGCTAGGTTGAGGGCCTAGTGGCCGTTAAGGCCGTGGGGGTTCGACTCCCCCCCTTCGCACTATAGCCGCCCACTCGGGCGGCTTTTTTTATGGGGCTTTCAGCCTGAGAGAGTCGGCTATTATCAGTCAGAAGTAGTCTCAGGAACTTTTGCCAGTCTTTGCGGTCTCGCTTTACGATGATATATCTTTAATCAAGAACGAAGATCCGAGGGCGAACCCACCGATGATTAGGTGTCCTGATTGCAAGACAGAGAATCTGTTTTCTCAGCTGAAGTGTGTCGGCTGTCAGCGTTCCATGGCGGACGTGATAACAGGGGATGGAAACGATCCGTATCTTGGCCAGAGGATCGCTCGTGATTTCATCCTGCGCCGGAATCTAGGTTCTGGAGAGATCGGGATGGTCTACGAGGCCGTTAAAGAGGCAGGCACTAGACGGGTCGCCATCAAGATTCTACACGATGACGTCGCCGAGGCTTTTGGCGAGGACCTCCTGCGCTGGGCCAAGCGCGCGGCTCAACTACGCCACAAGAAGATCGCGACGATCCTCGCGGCAAACCGAACCGAGCAGGGCGTCACATTCATCGTCACTGAGTTTGTCGAGGGTGACACCTTGATGTCTCTGCTGAAGAGAAATGGTCCGCTTGAGGCGGGCCGAACGGCCGACATTTTATTTCAGCTCTGTAGCGCGCTCGCGCCGATTCACAAAGCTGGTCGCCCACACGCGAACCTGAAGCCTGAGAATGTCTTCATCTCAGAGGACGACAACGGCGCAGATTATATCAAAATTGTCGATGTCGGCTCTCCCGTCGTCTTTGGTGCTCATCACCTTTCCGGTGAACGCCAGGTCGTTGGGGCGCCTAAGTATTTCAGCCCAGAGCAGGCCTCCGGCGAGTCCGTCGGCCTGGCTTCGGACCAGTTCACCCTTGGGGTGATCGGCTACCTCTTACTGACCGGAGCCTTACCGTTCTTCGGAGCGACGCCCGATCAGCTCTTGGACGCCATCATCACCTCAGAGCCTAAGCCCGTCACGGATCGATCACCGAATGTCCCGGAGGTGCTGGCGGATATCGTTCACCGGTGTCTCGCTAAGGATCCAGCGGATCGCTTCGGTGACCTCCGCGCCATCGCGAAAGAACTCGCGACGGTGATTAAGCTCGCGCGTCGCAATGAGCTCCAACCGACCCTTGGCGAGTCGCTGGATGACTCTCTCGACATGTCCATGGGCAGTGAGGCCGATAGGACGGTTCTTCTGTCTGTGCCGACGGCGGCGCTCCTTAACGTGCCCGATCCTGAGCTGGTTCAGGAGCCAGAAGAGCTGACCGCCGAAGCGTCTATACCCGCACCACCTGCAGCACCTGAGGTTGATGAGGTTGCGCGGGAAGAGGTGGAGGAGGAGTTCTCCAGCGATCTATCTACCCCGAGCTTTGACGGTGGAGATCTCAGCGCAGCGTTCGCCGCTGCCGAAGCCCAACTCACAGATGAGAGTGAGGATTCGTTCGCCGCTGCCGAAGCCCAACCCACAGGCGCGAGTGAGGATCCGATCGCCGAAGAAGAGCAGGTCATCTCTGAAGAGCCGCCCTCCGCTCCAGCAGCGCTCCTCGAGCCGACGACGGAGCCCGAGGAGGACTTGACCGAGAGCGAAGACCTCTCCGAGGCGATGTCTGCGGCGCTGGACGCTCTGTCGGGTGCGACGGATGTGAGTCAGAACAGCGGCTCACTGAATTTGGACGACGCGTTCGCCGAGGCGACGGCGTCCCTGGATGAGGGCTCTGTGGGTGGGTCGATGGGCTCACTCCTTGGCGATGACCTGATCTCAGATATAGATGAGGCAATCCATATCACTCAATCGAGGCGTCGTCCGACGGACGTGCCCTCCGAGTCAGCGGCTCCAGTGGCGTCCGTCGCGGACTTTGGTGAAGTCTCGACGATGTCGGACAAGGATAAGAAGAGCCGACTCATGTCGAAGGCGTTGGCGACTGTGCGCCCCGAAAACCTCAGCCGTCCCTGGGTGCTGGCGTTTCTCTTCTGCCTATTAGTGATCGCAGCGATGACCGCTCAGATCGTCCATCAGGACTCCATGGCGGAGGAAGAGAGAGTAGAGCGTCTCCAGCTTCGTGAACGTCTGAAGATGCGGGCTCAGCAAGAGAGCGCCCGCAAGAAGCGGCGAAATGTTCGTCTGGTGACGACGCCCAGCGGGGCCGACGTTTTTCTTGGCTCGGTGCTCCAGGGCCGGACACCGATGAACATCGCTATCTCCCCGGGAAAGGCTAGGAATTACGCCATCAAGCTGAAGGGCTATGAATCCGTCGCCCACGTGCTTAACCCGTCGGACCATCCAGGCGGTGGGATTACTCTTGAGCAGAGAATCATGCTGCAGAAGGCGACGGCCAAGAGCGCTGACACGACATCGGCCTCTGAGCAGAAGTCCGATGCCACAGTTCAAAAAGACAAGGGGAGCCCCAAGACGCCGCCAGTACTCAAGAAGGCCGAGGTCATCACCACGGTGATCGACACTAAGAAGCCTCAAGCGCCGGCCGTAAAGGACACGAAGAAGAAGGGCGCATCCGACTCGAAGGTGAAGAAGAGGCGTGCTCCGAAAGCGAAGCCTACGAACACCCTCAAGAACAAGCCCCAACGGAAAGCACCAACTCGCCGGAAGAAACCCCGTAAGCGTAAGCGTAAGACTGATGATCTCGGCGATAACCCCTTTGACTAATCGTTTACATCCCCATCAGGTGGGTCCGTGAGAACCATCCCTACGGGATGAGAAATTCCGGCGAGTCCGCGACGAATCTGGCGAAACCTTCAGTTTTGTGTTTACGCTTGCGCTGATCAGGCCATTCTAGGCACATTTTCAGTGAAGTGTTGTGGGAGCGCTCAGTGACTCGGACCATAATTTTTTCCGCGTTGCTCGGACTGTTTCTCGCCCCAGCGGTGAGTCATGGACAGTCGGCGAAGCAGCGGGCTAAAGCCTTATACGACCAGGGTAGCGGCCATTATAAAGCCGGTCGCTATGCTGAGGCCATCGATGCATTTAGCAGGGCCTATCAAATCAAACCCATCCCGGTGTTGTTGAGAACCCTCGCGAAGGTTCATGAGAGGCTCGACGACCTACCGAAGGCTATCGATTATTATCGTCGCTATCTGAGTACTCAGCCCAAGGACGCGGCGAAGATCCGTCCTAAGGTGGCGAGGCTCAGCGCGACAATGGCCACTTGGCCATCCCTCAATTTGAGCAGTAACCCTCAGGGGGCCTCGGTTCGAGTGGGCACCGCTCAATCAAGGATTCACGGACGAACGCCCACGACGTTACGGCTTGCGCCCAAACGGCAAATCATCGTCTTGGAGAAGGCGGGCTATCGCACAGTGAGCCGACCGATTCTCTTTGAAGCGGGTACCCATCGTTCAATGACGATCACCCTCTCATCTCTGCAACCAGCGGCCGCCGCCGCTCCAGCGCCCGGGGTCTCACCACCGGGGGCGACTGCTGCGCCGGTGATTCCGGCGATCGCCGTGCCTGTCGTGCCGGCTGTGCCGGTCGTACCCAAGGTCGTCGTGCCCCCTCCTCAGCCTGTAGCGCCTCAGCCAGCGCAGCCCGCGCCAGTGGCAGCGCCGGTCATCCCAGCGGTGAGAGTACCGCCGGTTGCTCCACCTCCTGTGGCTGTTCCTGTTCCTGTTCCTACCCCTCAGGCTCCTCCTGCTGTTGCCTTGGCACCTCCGACGACGGTGCCTGTCGTGCCCGGTCTAAGCGCTACACCTACGTCCGGAGGCGAGACGCCGACGGACACCCGTCTGTGGGCTTGGGTGGGCATCGGAACCGGAGCAGCGTTGGTTCTTGGTGGGTCGATCACCGGGGCGATGGCCATTGGAACCAAGGGTGACCTGGAGAGCTGTCAGGCCGAAGTGACCTGCCAACGGACTCAGAAAGAGGCTGATCTCGCGGGCGACGTTCAAAGTCAGGCTTTGACGACGGATGTTCTCATTGGGACCGGCGCCTTGATCGCAGGTGGTGGTTTAGTCCTATATTTCTTGGGAAGCGATGGCGGCAGTGCGCCAGGCAAACCGACGGTGACCATCGTACCGACGCCAATGGGCGCGGCTGCGATTGGCCAGATACGGTTTTAGTGACATGAACAGAGAGACTAAAATGCAAGCTCGTCTGGGTCTTAACGCGCTCTTCTTGATCAGCGGCCTGATGGTGGCGGGATGTAGCCTCGCGCTCGACCCGTCGTATTGTGAATCTGACAACGAATGTCAGGGCGGCGTGTGTACAAACGGTGTCTGTGTGAGCTCGACTCCGCCGAGCGTTGACATGAGTCAACCAGACGGAGGGTCAGTTGATCCTGATGTGGGCCCCGGCGCTGACAGCGCAGTCGCGGTAGATGCTGCGAGCCCAGATGCTGAGATTCAGGCCGACGCTCAACCAGATGTTCGTACGATGATTCCGCCCGAGTGCGAGATCACCGTAGAGACAAATCTCACGGACCAACCCGATATCGAGGTGTCTGTGTCGATCATTGATGGTGATGACACGTCTGAGACCATCACCGCGTTCATTAACGGCGCTGAGTTGACCCTGAATCGTATGCTGGAATACCGAGGGTTTATCGATCTCTCAGAGGGAGAGAACGTGATTAACCTCTTGGTGACCGACCGTGACGAGCAGACATGTGAAGGTTCGGTCATCGTTGATTCAGACCGTACGGCGCCGACCATCGAGATGTTAGATCCGGGCGACGGTGAGCAGGTGCTCACGAATCAGCGTGAGGTGACCGTCCGAGGGAGTGTCTCCGATCTGCACTTTGATAATGCGTTGAACGTCTATGTGGATGACCAACTCTTCGCGCCAGACCCGCCCATTGAATGGGCATCGGGGATGTTCCTCTTTACGATCCCATTGATGGATGGTGAGCAAGACATCGAATTAGTCGCCGTCGACCGGGTCGGCAATGAGAGCGATCCGGCGGGGTTCATTATCGAGTCAGATGTTGTACCCCCTACGGTCACCCTCCAGTCGCCGGTTCAAGACGACCAGATCGGTGTGAGCCAGCGTCGCTATCTCGTTCAAGGTACCGTTGAAGACAATAATCGAGTTGTCCGCAATCCTCGCGTCACGATCACTGTCGCCAATGATGGGGGAGAGCAGGCCTATGACATGCCTGTGGCTCGCGTTGATGGTTCATTCGAGCAGTATGTTGAGCTCGCCAATGGATTGAACACGATCACGGCGTGCGGCCTCGATGATGCAGGGAATGAACATTGCGTCGCGGGGTCTGTCGATAAGGAGGCGCCTTGCATCAACGTAGAGTCCCCTCAGGAGGGAGACTTCGTCGGTAGTCTTACCGTCCGGCTCTCGGGCACAGTCTGCGCTGGTGTCGACGTCGTCGAGGCGGCCGTGGATGGCGGCGCCTTAGTTGCAGGAGAGATCGCCGGAGACCACTTCTCTATTGAGGTGCGAGCGCTACAGGCTGGAGCCCATGAGATTGTCGTCACCGCTCGGAACAGCGATGGCGAGGAGGCCGCTCAGGTGGTCAACGTAAACATTGATACCAGCCCTCCGAACTTACAGGTCTTCGAACCTGATGACGCGGTCTGTGTGAGCGGCAGCGTCGAGGTCAGTGGCCAAGTTCAAGATGACCGAAGCGGTATTCGCGAGGTGCGCATCAACGCGACTTCAGTGGAAGACATCGACCTCGGAGGTGGGTTTAGGCAGATGGTGCCTGTCCTCGATGGAGAAGAGGTTGAGCTTCGAGTCGTCGCAGTCAACGGCGCAGGCCTCGAGACCACGCGCGTCAAGACTGTGCGCGGAGACAGCGTCGCTCCCCAGGCGAGCTTTGACATTATGAACCCCCTTATAAGAAATAATCCCTGGCTTGCGCCAAACGCAGCAGGGCGAATTCGGCTGACGGGCCGGGTTGAGGGCGGGACGTGTGGCCTCTCTCAAGGAGGCTTCGTTGTTGATGATCTCCCCGTAGATGTCGTTCAAAATAGTTTTCAGTTTGAGCGTGTCTATCAGCACGGACAGCAGACCGCGCACTGGGTTGCGCGAGACGTAGCGGGCAACGTACGTGAGGGTGATTACCCGTTCCGCGTCGACAGCCTACCGCCCACGGTTCATGTCGTCTCGCCCGTCTCTGGTGCCTATCAATCGTCCGATACGGCCCATGTGTCTGTTGAGTTGGATGACGTCGGTGTTGGCTTTTATCAACTTCGAGTCAACGGAGAGCATATACCCCATGTGCAAGGAGCCAACGGGCTGATCGCTGAGACGAATGTCGGAGATCTGCAGGAAGGTCCCAACACCATTCGGATTGAGGCCGAGGACGAAGTCGGTAATGAGACCGTCATCGAGGTAACGGTCAATCGGGATGTGACCCCTGTTCAGGTCGGGATCACCCATCCGGAGGCGGGGATCGCGGCGCCGATTCCACTCACGGTTACTGGGACAGCGACCGATGGTGAGATGGGCAGCGGGGTGCAAGGGATCGTCGTAAATGGCGTCGACGCTGAATATAACCCAGGAGAAGGCACTTGGGTCGCTCATGGGGTGGTCGTCACGGCTGATGACCCCCAGATCACGGTGTTGGCGACGGACATGGCCGCCAACGAACTACCAGAGCCGTTTGTCTTCGCGGTTCCCGTTCACGCCTATGGTCGGCAGACCCAGGCGATGGACGGACTCACGACCGCAGCCTCGGTCGGTTGGCTCTCTATCTCTGACATTAACATTGATGGACTCCCCGACATCTTAGCTCTGAGCGGTACCCGTGACGGTGTCTCGTCCAGTTACATCCAAATCATGAACAACGCCTTCGTGGGTCGCGGCCCTAGGGCGTCGGGCATTCCATCCGAGTTTGGTTTCTCTGGGGCAGTGCTGGGAGATGTAGACGCGGACGGTCGCTTAGACCTCGTCGCGACTGGCGACGGAGGCAGCTACTTTCTTAAGGGGATGGGCAACGGAAGCTTTCGGTCTGGTGAGTTTGCTTTGCCATCTCTCGCCGGGTTGGTGTTCCCGAGCTTAGTGGATATTAACCGCGATGGGCGTCTCGATCTGCTGCTCTCGGGTAGCGCCGAAGACGCTCGCCTCTATTTTGGAGATAGAGACAGCCTCTTGGCGGCAGAAGATGTCGGCGCCTTTGGGCTGTCGGATCTCACGACGTTCACCGGTGTCTCAGGATCTGACGTCGATGGAGACGGAGTGATCGATCTGGTCGCTCTGGGGTCTGACGGTGGACAACTCTGGCTCGGCGACCGTGACGACTTCAACTTCACAGTGAGGGATGCATCTGGTCTAGAGCAGGCGCCTGACGGTGTAACCACAGCGCTTTGGCTCGACGTCAATCAGGATGGTGCCTTGGATGTCTTCACCTATGGAGAAGCGGGGGCCAGCCTCCACTTGGCTGATGGGGATGGTGAGTTCGCCCTCGTGGATCGCGGTCTGGAGTGGCGTGCCACCGATCGGGTGGCCACCGTCGCGGATTTCGACGGAGATGGACGGGATGACCTCATCATCGGCGGATCAGAGGGACTACGCTTCTTTAGAAACGCGGAGGCTGGGTTTCTCTCGGTAGATACGCCCATTCCATTCGAAGGGGCGGTGACCGCCATAGCGGCTGATGACATTGACTTCGATGGTGATGTGGACCTTGCGATTGGGAGTGAGTCAGGTGTGCACCTTGTGCGCTCCAATCGCGCTCAGTTGAGTGGCTTGAGCCGAGCGATTCATCTGAGCGTTGTTCGACACCAGTTGCCTCCCAATAACGCGGAAAATCCCTCAGTAGATGCTGTGGGCGCCATTGTGTATGTGCAGTTCTTGAGTCAGGAGCAGCTCGACGACCCGCAGATCGGGGCCGCGAACTTTGAGCCAACCCGAGCGATTCGGGCGAACCCAGCCGGCGCGACCTTAATCACGCTTGGAGATGCTGCTGGAGCCCGGCTGAAGGTCCACTACGTCGATCTTGGCGGTCGTGGCAGCAACACCCGAAGCTTCTTAGGTGGTGTTGAGGCGGGCGCGATCCTCACCTCATATGCGAGGGAGTAGGGTCGGGTCAGCCCCCCGACGTATGTCTAGAGGCTGACCGCCATCGGGTCATGACCCGTGCTTATTCGCACTCCGGTGGATTCTGAAAGTTTGGCCGAGGATCCCGATTGCTACCGTCGGCAGCAGGGGCGTCTCCGACGAACTCAACAGCCGAGGCGGTTCCACTAAAGTCGAATGGGTAGGCATCCGGAATTCCGTCTTGGTCCGTGTCCACGTTCAGATCTTCTTCATCAAGGAGAGATACGAGTGAGACGTCGACTCCATTGAACTGGAAGTTCACCATCTCTGCGTCGCTGCGCCGAAGGAAACCGGTGAGGCTCATGCCGACCTCAGGGAGTCCATCGGCGTTCATACGTGGCTCCAACTTGAGATCAACGGTCGTATTGAAGCTTGTGAAGCAAGTGACGACCATACCATCTGCCGTCTCGACGCGCCCTGCAGGGACGTTCAAGACGAAGGGAGTGTTACCCTCCATGCCCCAATAGATTGGGCCCTCTGAGGAGCGGCGCCAGAATCCATCGAAGTTCTGGATAGGATAGACACCCAGATAGTCGAAGGTGCCGTCTCTCAGGCCACCGTTTCCGACGTACCAGCGATACTGGTTGTCTTCGGAGAAGCCTCCAGGCTCGACGATGAGGTTGAGCTGGTTTGCCGTGATTACCCCTTGGAGAGCACCTTGGAGGAGGCCCGCCGAGTTCTCAGGCTGAGTCACGAGAACAGTGTCGACGACGAAGACGTTTGGCCGAGGGTCGATGGTGCAGAGGCTACTCAAGCATCGCTCAAAGTCACCGCAATCGCCGTCCTCTTCGCAGGCGACCTCTGGCGTGACGATCGGGTCAGCGTCTGGCGTGGGCATCATGTCCGGAGCGGCCATGTCTGGCGGAGGACCTTCGTCTTGAGGAGGGGCCGCGTCCTGTACAGCGCTGTCCGTCGTCACCGCTGCATCGGCGGCGACGGAGGTGTCGGCACCAGCGTCACGCGCTGCCGCGTCTGGGGTCGGCCCGGTCGAGCTTGGGCTGTCATCGTCACAGCCCATGAGAAGGCCAGCAGCAAGGAGGAGGATGATCCATACTTTTGTGTTTCGCATAATCTTTCGCCTTTCAGATTTCATAGACACGTTACGTGATTTTGCGGGTTTTCTTCATTATTTGATTGGATCGAGACCTGATGGCGATGTCTCTGAGGTCTAAAGATCACACCCATCGGGGCTCGCCTCTTCTTGAGATGTGGGGTCATCTGCGAAGAAAACCGTGCGGGCAGGCCCTTCGAAAGTAAACTCCCATGAGTCGGGGAATCCATCTCCGATCGTGTCCTTGTTCTCGGGGACGTTGAACTGTTCGAGGGTATCCAGCAGCGATTCATCTTCCTTCACTCGAAAGCCGCGAGCGGCAGAGCGTCTTACAGACCCTCGGACGGTGATGCTCGCGCTTGGGAACTGCGGACCGACGATGCCGGACTGTGGCTGAACGTTGATCGATGCGATGACGTTGACGTCGATGAGGACCAGCGGCTGGTACTTACATTCGTTCGAGTTCTCATCCACCAGGTTGTCGCGAATATACAGGGTGAGGCTGTTGTCATCATTGTCTGGACGGAACGTCGATACGCAGATCCCGACCTCACATCCAGTGATGAAACTCGTCACTCCCCGGTAGGTTGGGAAGTCTTCGCTCTGACCATACTTGGGCATCCCGTCGAAGCTTCCTGTTCGGGTGCCTTGAATCAGCCATGGGCTCGGTTGGTCAAGATTGAGCATGAGGTTGAGCTGCCCCTGACTGATTAGGTCTGTGAGAATCCCCTCCAACACGCTTGAGAGTTGGCTCGGCTCTCTGACGATGATCGAAGAGAGCATGAGCGTTCGTTCATAGGGCCACACTCGGCATTGTCCGGCCTGACAGACTCTCCAGGGTCCTTTCTCCAGGCAATCAGCGTAGGTCTGACACGGTCCGTCGTTGTCCTTTGGAGGCTCGGGTTTAACCGGATCGTCTGTGCCTAGGTTGTCATTAGGCACCCCTTTACTAGGGCTGATGGAGCCCAAACCCGAAGGGGTTGGGTATGGGGACGCGCTTGGCTCATAGTCGCTGGGGGTGGGACTATATCGATCGTCTGGTGGGTCGATCTTCTTGATGTCCTTAGCGCTCTTGGCGCTCCCGCCTGAATTACTTCGAGGTGGGTAGCGTCGAGTGAGCGGTGCGGACGGCGGGATGCCTCCCGATGGGAGCCCTCCCTTAGACTTCTTTACGTTGTCATTATAACCAGTCAAATCGGGGATCTTAGGACGCTCAAATTGTTGAGCGCCAGGGATGTTACCTCGCCCTTTTTCGACCCTGATCTCCCCTCCCGCAGGTGGAATAATGACCGAATAGAGCGTCTTCTCCAGAGCGAGAACGACCACGGCTCCTTCCGTCTTACGCCCCATGAACAGAACATAACCTGTTCCACTCCCCAGGTTCGGAAGTCCGGGGGTGTCTACGGCCTCGATGATGACCGGTGACTTAATCCGATGCAGTTGAGCTTTCTTGTCTTCTTCCCAAAGATCTCGAGTGATGTCAGCGCCCTGTCGAGTAACCTGTCTGGTACACGAATTGTCGCTCAGGTTGACGGCGACACGAGCACCACCATCGCGCATAACCGCTTCCGCGGCGGCTCCAGTCATATAGGCGGCGAGTCGCTCGGCTTCCAACCGGCAGAGTCGGTCATCACTTGGGAATATGTAGAAGAGCAACACGCCGACGAGCAGAATGGCGATCGCGAGCACAACGAGGGTCTCAACGAGCGTCAAACCGCGGCTTCGAACCCGCTTGAGCTGTGCCATCAGGATGCGTTCAGGAATCATTCAACTACCTTCCGGATGATGACCGGCCTCGGTGTGTACTCAGTGTGCCTCATGACACAATACCCGGATTATCCAGGCTCGAACAACGGGCACCCCGCTCAAAAGAGGGCGCCGCAGATTCTTTGTGGACGCTGCTCAAACGCTCAGCGCATGACCTCGCGGACATGCGCTTCGACCCAGAGCCGCTCGGCGTCTGACTCTTCGCTGACTTCAACACCTCGGAAAACAAGCCTGTTCTCTGTCGCCTCTACGATGAAGAAACCAAGAGCTTCAGACTGATATTCCGCAGGGTTCACCCCCTGAAGCGGCCGAGTCGATGCCCCGGCACCAGAGACCAGGAGCTGTGTACCGCGTTCGCTGCCCAGATCTTGGAGATTGTGATCATGCCCTGAGAGATAGACGTCGAAGTGTCCGACGACGTGACGGTCCATAAACTCCAAGATGCCAGTCCCGGAGCCAGGGAGACCAGGGATGAAGACAAAGTCGTAGGTGCCCGCGTTTCCATGGCGTCCATTGGAGAAATAGGGATGGTGACCGAAGGCGATTCTCCAAGGCGCGAGTGGCGTCTCGGCCCATTGGGGAAGCGTGTCCTCTTGGGCGTCATTAATCATCGCGAAGCCAGTAATATCTTCGATGAAGCTTAGGTCTCGCCAGAAGAGTGAAGCTGTGTTGAGTGACACGAGCTCAACGGGACCCGCTGAGAATCGATAAAAAGACGCGGGCATTCGAAACTTGTTTTGGCGAGCCGCGTAGTCCAGCTGAGCCTGCCCGCGGGTTGGGTCGATCCCGATGCCAGCCGCGAAATCCTGGAGGATCGGTGGTGCGCCATAGTCGTGATTACCGAGGGTTGCATAGAACGGCATGTCGACCTCTGCGTACGGCTCTTCAAACTTGGTGCGCCATTGAGGGTCATCAGCGTTCTCAGCGCCAGCGTCGTAAATATTGTCGCCTAAGAGCAAGGCGAACTCACAGCCCCCCAGGGCTGCGCACGCATCTGTCAGCGCGGCCGCGACGCGGCGCTGCCCCTCGTTTGCCTTCCCCACATCACCGAGGACGGCGAATCGAGTGATCTCGGGTGCAGGTGAACCTAGATCAACGGGAGATGCGGCGTCTGCGGGTACGTCACCGTCGGCGACCGCTTGGGCATCTGATGTTGATCCGGAGTCGATGATCCTGACATCAGGCCGCGCGTCTGGCTTCGGTGCGCCTCGGTCCAATAGCGGGCGCGCGTCTAAGATCGACGCTGCATCTCGGAGCGAAGAGGAGGCGTCAGCTGTATAGCGCGGTGTCTGAGTCTCATCGCCGCATCCAACGATCAAAGCGACCAGTGCGGTCCACGATACGAGCCTGCTCATGAGTCCATTTCCTCCTCAGCTTCCAGAGCGACCCTAAAACCAATCGTTGGGCTGACCGACTCGCCTGGAGTGAGATACCGGCTCGCGGTTCGAGCTTCCATCGCGCCGCTTCGCCAATGACCACCCTTGATCACAGTCTGGCCTTTCAAGGTTGAGCAGGTCCACTCCGAGAGTCCGCCGGCCATTCCCTCCACCCCGTAGGGGCTTAGGTCCGATTTGAACTCTCGACCAGGGTCACGGGTCGGTGCACCCATCGTCGCCTTACGCGTATGGCATTCTTGTCCGGTCCACACGTCACCCCAGGGAAAGGTTCTTCCGTCGACGCCTCGCGCAGCGATCTCCCACTCATCTTCCGCAGGTAGCCGGTGCCCGGGCCCACGGGTCTTGTTCAGCCAGCGACAGTAGGCTTGCGCGTCGTCTACATTGATACAACTGACACTGTAGCTTGGATCCCACCGCTGCCCGGCCGCGTCGGTGTCAGGCACGATAAATTTCCCGTCGTTGATCGGCCACAGGGGCGTCCCCGAGATGGCGTCTCTGGGACAATTCTGACGAGCTTCGTCGAGTCCTCGAGACGCCGCTATAGCGTTTAGGAAGTCACAATACTCCCTGCAATTGACCATGTGTCTGGACAGCGCGAAGTCCTCCATGACGACGGCTCGTTGCGGAGCAGAGTTGTGAGCGAGGACGTCCCCGCCCAATTGAAACTCGCCCCCGGTGACGTACGCGTACTGAGTCGTGTCGAGCATCTCGGTGGGCGAGCGGAGCGCGACGGTCAGGTCTGTCTCACCATCGAAGACGAAGGGATGTCGCCATCGGCTACCCTTTTGATCGACGACGGCCACAAAGCTCCCTGAGCCGAACGCGCCCATAATCCGCGTCGTGCCGTCAAAATGCTTCACCTCGGTGTACGGTGGTTCACCTTCGTGGCAGGCGCTCTTAAGCAGAGATACATCGCCAGGGCCGCCATCTAGATTGAGCTCAACGAGGGCACCGATAGCGCCGGTTTCGCCCGTCATATCCACGGATGGTGAACCGCCTGTCAGAGTCTGAAAAAAAGCGGCCCATTCGGCCTGTCCCTGAGATGCGGCCCACTCTTGAGCGCTCATGAGGAGTTGAGTCAAAGCCTGTCGGTCATCAGCGTCAGCGTTTCCGGACTCCGTGAGCCAATTGTGAGCCCGCGCTGCCCAACCAAGAGTACGGCCTAATTCTGCCCGGTCAGTGCTCTGTCCGCTCAGGATCGACTTTGAGAGCTTGTGATACTCGTGGGAGAAGGTCCGCGCTTGCAGTCTGATAGCGTCGGTGGCGGACATCTCAGGATCACTGCTGATGAGGGTCGAGTTGGGCAACTCACTCAAGGAGTCGACCGCTGGGAGGCTGACGCTCTCGGTCAGCAGATATGGCCCGGAGTGAGGGATCGTCGGACGGCCGGACGGCGCCACAAGAACTGGCTCATCGGCGTCGAGCAGATCCTCTAGGTGTTCATTGATGGAGTCCGTTTGAACGAGAGCTTCGGGTGGTGCGTCAATGATCGAGTCGAGTGAGTCATCCATACCTGGAAAGGTGTGATCGGAGCCGTCGGAGAAGATCGCGTCTTCCGGAGACCAGGAGATGTCCGCCTTGATGGCCAACATGGTCGCTTCTGTCTCATTCAGTCGACCCTCTGCGAGGGCGACGTCCAGCAGCGTGACCTTCCGGACTCTGCTGATCCGACGCAGTCGAACTAGATCACCGAGGCGGATCTTCGCCTCGGTCTCCAAAAGCTCGAACAATCGTCCCTCGACGGTTCGCTCATTTTCACGCGTATCCAACGTCCCTACCACCCAGCGTCAATGAGAAACGCTCTGTTACCACACTTGCCAAGAACGCTCCAATGCATGCTCGAGTCAGATCCCTCAGGAATACTCGACGCACTCGATGACGTGAGTAATGCGAACGCTGTCTTCGAGCATCTTCGAGACGGAGCAGTACTTCTCCGCTGAGAGACGCACGGCTCGTTCAACCGCAGTTTTACTCAGATCGTTCCCTGTGACTCGGTAGGTCATCTGGATGTCAGTGAACACCTTTGGGATGGTCTCGGCTCTTTGACCCGAGAGCTCGATCACACAATCGACGACATCCTGTCGCTGCTTCCTCAGCATGGAGATCACGTCCATGGCTGAGCAGCCACCGAGCCCGGCGAGGACCAATTCCATGGGGCGCATGCCAAGGTTCTGTCCGCCTATCGCCGGTGACCCATCGATGACGACCCCATGGCCGCTGTCTCCTGAGGTGACCCAGGTCACCCCCTCCAATAATTTGATTCGAACGTCCACTCTTCACCTCGATGCTCTTGCCTTCCGACTAAACCTCCGCTAACCGACCGGGGAGAGCAAGCACGAACGTAAGATTTGGAGGCCGTCGATGAGTGACTCTATCAATCCAACCCTTCGGCGTTGGGCGATCGCTGAAGGGATCTATGGTCTCTTTCTTGGCGGTCTAGTGATCTTCGCGATCCCTTGGAAGGCGCCATGGTTAAGCGGAGGTCTTTGTGCCTTCGCTGCAGGTCACCTGATCTCGGGACATGGTCTCTTTCGGAGCTATCCCTGGGGATGGCGCTTGGCTGTCTTTCTTGGCTCAACTGGATTCTTATTGGGCTTAGTTCTCCTCACTGGGTTGATGAGCTCAGGGTTTTATTTGTGGGGTACCTTTGGAGACTTTGGATACGGAGCGGCGATCTTCTGTGTTTTGGCGTCG
This sequence comes from uncultured Myxococcales bacterium, assembly GCA_937902595.1. Classification (GTDB taxonomy): domain Bacteria; phylum Myxococcota_A; class Bradymonadia; order UBA7976; family UBA1532; genus UBA1532. The sequence continues at coordinate 5,825 of CALELH010000118.1, read as the reverse complement.
TCCGTCGTTCTCCAACTGTTCGCGCTTTATCCTGTATTGAAGTTAATGAGCTTGCTGAGAGGTGAGGTTCGCTACGGGATGGGCGGCTCTCCGGCTTGGCATCGGGCGCTATTAGGTCTGTTGGCGCTCTCTGTGCTTTGTTGTACCGCCGTAGGCCTTCGGTACGCGCCGAGCGAGATGACCCCCATCAGCGAAGAGGCGCGCGTCACATCTGTTCAATATGTGAGGGCTTCGTTGACTGGCGAGGAGAGGCCGAGTCTTGATGAGTTGAAGGACCTGCCTCTTGGCGCAGGGCCACTCTTCGTCACGGTATGGCACAAAGGTAAGGTGCTCGCCCGGGGGTCCGGTAAGGGCACAAATTTCGGTGAAGCGCTCGAGCGAGCGACGGAGCATCTCGCCGCGCATGGCAAGCTCGTCGGGCGGAAGATGAGCGAGGGTACGATCAAAGTGGACCGTATCGTAGAGACGATCACGCTCCCCTCTGAACGTACCTTCGTGGTCGCTCTGTCCGTGAACCCTGGAGTACACGGGCTGCGGAGGCTCTCAAAGAGCGCGTCTAAGACTTTCCTCCCCGATGACCTGGTCAAGCTTGAGGCCTTCGGTAAAGCGCCGCTCATCCCTGGGATTCGCGAGCTTCGACTTGGTCTCGATGCGGAGAAGATTCTTAAGCGTCTGGGAGAGAGCGGTGGTCGATTGGAGAGATTTACCACCGAGTCATGGATCGACCACGGTGATACCGCCATGGCGGCTGTAAGGACGAACACGCCTGGCCCTAAGAATGGCCCCGAGGAGTGGCGTGCCGCGGCTGTCTCAGGGGGGGAGTTTATCCTTAGGCAGCTGCGCAAAGATGGTCGGTTTCACTATAAATACTTCCCGCTGAGAGGCGTTCATCCCAATCCTAAGAAGTCGGGCTACAGCCTTCCGCGTCACGCAGGCACAGTGTACTCCCTCGCTCAGATCTATGGGGTGACTAAGGAGGATCGCTTCAGAGTGGGCGCCGAGAAGGGAATGGCCTGGTTGGTCAAGAAGCTACCCAAGAGCTGCGGTGACCCTAAACGTACCTGCATCAGTGGTCGGGGCAGAGCGGTGCTCGGGAGCACGGCGCTCGCGGTTGTTGGTATGCTGGAATACCAACGTCAGACAGGTGATGACCGATATGCGTCGCATGTCCGAAAGTTGGTAGAGTTTATCCTCTTCATGCAGCGACCCAATGGAGATTTTCATCACCTTTATTACCTGAAGGGGGGTCGCATAGAGCCGAGCTACAGGTCGATGTTTTATTCGGAGGAGGCAGCCCTCGCTCTGGTTATGGCCCACGAAGCGTTCGGCGAAGAGCGCTATCTAAGAGCGGGTGAGCGAGCTCTGGATTATCTCACGGGACCCAAGTACGACTTCTTTCTCGGCCGGTTTATCTATGGAGCAGACCACTGGACCTGCATCGCGGCCGATGAGGCTTGGCCGCGGCTCACTCATCGGCGATACCTAGATTTTTGTGATGGCTATTCGGCCTTCATCAGGAGATTGCAGTTCAAAGCGGGGGAGTGGGACAATGACGACTTTCGCGGCCATTACAGTTTCAGCGGATTGCTCGTACCTCAGGCGCCCGGTGCGGCCGGCTTCACTGAGGCGGTCCTCGCGACCTTCAATCTCGCGCGTAATCACAACGCGCCGACCCGCGCCCTCCAGGATCAGATCGTGGCAGCCCTCGGGGCGCTGAGTCGAGAGCAGATCAGGGAGGACAATAGCTATCAGATGCCTGACCCCGACAAAGCTAAAGGGGGAATTAGACGCTCTCTGGTGGAGTCAGAGGTCCGGATTGACTTCACTCAGCACGCAGCGAGCGCTCTGCTCCGAGGGGCTATTCTTTCAACATATTTTGAGGCTTCTCATCCGGGTCACCTCTAGAGCCGAGGCACCCTGATTGGCGCCAGCTTAATGACGCTTCTCAGCGTGCCTTTCAAAAGAAGAAACAAGTTCACTTACGTGTTGATGACGAATCCACAAAAATGATCTATAAGGATCCCCTAGAATCCTTCAGTACCAATTTGATAAATGCCGGCCGCGCCGCGGTCGGAAGGGGAATCGATGGGTGTTCATGTGATCAAGCAAGGCCTTGATCTTCCAATCACCGGTAAACCGACGACGGAGATTGATGAGGGGAAGTCTCTCACGTCCGTTGCGGTCACCGCCGATGACTATCCGCTGATGAAGCCGCGGATGCATGTCGATGTTGGAGATCAGGTCAAGCGAGGACAAAGACTCTTCGAAGATAGAAAGGCCGCGGGTGTTCTCTTCACTTCGCCAGGCACCGGGACGGTCGTCGCGATTAATCGTGGCGAGCGGCGTAGACTAATCTCTGTCGTTATCGAGCTCTCCGATGCGGATAACGCCGGAACAGGTGACGCCGTGAGCTTCGAGAGCTACACCGGGGCAGCGCCGAGTGACCTGGCGGCAGACTCGGTTCGTGGTCTTTTGAGTGAATCTGGCCTCTGGACAGCGCTTCGCATGAGGCCGTTCGGAAAGGTCCCGTCGCTGGAAGATACGGCCGCTGCGGTCTTTGTGACCGCCATCGACACCAACCCACTCGCAGGGTCGGTCGAGCATGGGCTCGCTGGTCGGGAAGCCGATTTTAGCGCTGGGCTCACCGCAATCTCCAAGCTCACAGAGGGCAAGACTTATCTGTGTAAGGCCGCCGGGTCCAAGATCCCGACCGCCGATGGAATTACTGTTGAAGAGTTCGGCGGTAAGCACCCTGCAGGTTTGGCTGGCACGCATATTCATCTGCTGGATCCCGTAAGCCGCTCTCGCAGCGCTTGGCATCTGGGATGGCAGGACGTCGTCGCCCTCGGTCACCTGGTTAAGACCGGCAGCCTGGATGTCAGTCGGGTGGTCGCCGTCGGTGGACCGGCCGTTAAGAACCCGCGAATGCTGAGAACTCGTCTTGGGGCTCGGATCAGTGAACTCTTGGCGGGTGAGATGATTGAGGATGCAGAGATCAGAGTCATCTCTGGCTCCATCCTAGGCGGCCGCGCGGTCAGCGCTGACCAGTTGGATTATCTCGGTCGCTATCACGCCCAGGTGTCCTGCTTGGTCGAGGACAGTGAGCGTCATCTATTCGGTTGGCTAAAGCCGGGCTTTCAGAAGTTCTCTACGATTCGAACCTTTGCGTCTCGTTGGTTTGGTTTGGGTAAGAAGACTTTCCCGATGACCACGACGACTCATGGCTCACACAGGGCGATGGTGCCCATCGGCATGTTTGAGCGCGTGATGCCTCTAGACATACTCCCGACGTTCTTGCTTCGGTCTCTGGCGGTAACCGACATCGAGACAGCCGAGAAGCTCGGGTGTTTGGAGCTGGATGTGGAAGACCTCGCACTGTGCACCTTCGTGAGCCCAGGCAAGGAAGACTTCGGCCGAGCATTGCGTCGAAACCTCGACGAGATCTGGAAGGAGGGCTGATCAAGATGATGCGTAAGTTTCTCGACAAGATGGCCCCTCACTTTGAGAAGGGCGGGGCCCTTGAGTCCCTCTATCCATTTTATGAAGCGAACGACACTCTCCTGTACACACCGGGGGAGGTGACTAAGGGTCAGGTTCATGTTCGCGACGCTGTAGACCTAAAGCGGATGATGATCACCGTCGTGGTGGCGCTCATCCCCTGTGTGGTTATGGCGCTCTACAATACAGGCTTTCAGGCAAACTACTGGATCGGTCAGGGGGCGGCTCCGCTCCATAACTGGCAAGAGGCCGTCTACGCGTCTCTCGGGCTTGGCTACGATTCCAGCAGTCACTTAGCGAACCTCATGCACGGGGCGGTTTACTTTTTGCCGATCTTCGCGATGACGTTCATCATCGGTGGGCACATCGAAGTGGCCGTCGCGATTATGCGCAAGCATGAGATCAACGAGGGTTTTCTGGTAACAGGGTTCCTCTTTCCGTTGACGTTGCCGCCGACCATTCCACTGTGGCAGGTCGCCATGGGGATCGCCTTTGGCGTGATCATTGGTAAGGAAGTGTTCGGCGGAACCGGGATGAACGTTCTGAACCCGGCGCTCACAGCTCGCGCTTTCCTCTTCTTCGCTTATCCTGCTCAGATCTCAGGCGATAAGCCTTGGATCGCCGCGGACCTGTCGACTATGCCTGACGGTTCCAGCGGAGCGACGGTCTTGGCCCAGGCGGCCGCGCCGGGGAGCAACGTCTTCGCGGAGCACGGCTTCGGAAGCGATCTGTGGTGGGACTCCTTCTATGGGATGATCCCAGGGTCCATGGGGGAGACGTCAGCGCTGGCGTGTCTGGTTGGCGCCGCAGTGCTGATCTTCAGCCAAGTCGGCTCCTGGCGAACTATGCTGGGGGTCGTCCTCGGGACGACCGGCGTAGCCATGCTCTTGAACGCGATCGGGTCGTCGACGAACTCCATGTTTGCGATGCCTTTTTATTGGCACTTCGTCGTCGGTGGCTGGGCCTTCGGGATGGTCTTCATGGCTACGGACCCAGTCTCCTCTGCTTTTACGGAGTGGGGTAAGTTCATATACGGCTTTTTCATAGGCGTTATGGTGGTGTTGGTCAGGGTCGTTAACCCAGCATATCCCGAGGGGATGATGCTCGCGATTCTGTTCATGAACATGTTCGCGCCGTTCATCGATCACTTCTTCGTTCAGGCGAACATCAAGAGGAGGTTGGAACGTCATGGAGCGTAGTTCGACCTATATCATTGGCTTCGCCGCGTCGGTCTGCTTGGTCTGCGCCATCTTCGTCTCTAGCTCGGCGGTGGCTCTGAAGTCCAAGCAAGAAGAGAACAAGGTCCTCGACCGCCAGAAGAAGGTGCTCGTGGTCTCTGGTCTCATCGAGAGCGGTGGTCCGGAGAGCGCTGATGAGATCAGAGCGCTGTTCGCCAAGAACATAAAGTCTCGAATCGTGGATCTGAAGTCGGGCAAGTATCTTGAGGATGACCCGACCTTTGACCAGAGAAAGGCGTCGAAGGACCCAGAGCAGAGCCGAGAGGTGTCAAACGCGGCTCAGGTAAAGAGGATCCCTCACAAGGCGCTCGTCTATCACAAGATGAAGCAGGGTGAGGTTGATCGACTGATCTTACCGATCGAGGGCAAGGGGCTCTGGTCTACGCTCTATGGTTTCTTAGCCTTAGGCAAGGACGCCAACACGGTCAAAGGCATCATCTTCTATGAACACGGAGAGACTCCAGGCCTGGGTGGTGAGATTGAAAACCCACGCTGGATGGGTCTCTGGCCCGGCAAGATGCTCTTCGAGACTGACGCGAACGGTCAGGCGAAGGGTCCAGTTAAGATCGAGGTCCAGAAGGGCCAGGCCACACCAGGCGACGCGTACGAGATCGATGGTCTGTCAGGCGCGACGATCACCAGCCGCGGCGTCACCCACTTAGTTCACCTCTGGGTGGGCGAGGACGGTTTTGGTCCTTACCTAAAGCTCTTTAGAGCGGAAGGGGGTAGCAAGTGAACGCGAAGCAACGCGAAGCGGTCATCGATCCGCTCTTTAACGATAACCCGATTTCACTCCAGGTCTTGGGCATCTGTTCAGCCTTGGCGGTGACGACGAAGCTAGAGACCTCCCTCGTCATGTCGGTGGCCGTGATCGCGGTCCTCGTGGCGAGTAACGTCTCCATCAGTCTGATTAGAAATCTCATCCCAGGCAGCATCCGGATCATCGTTCAGCTGACGATCATCGCGTCGCTGGTAATCATCGTCGACCAGGTCCTTAAGGCCTTTATGTTCGAGGTGAGTAAGCAGCTTTCGGTCTTCGTTGGTCTCATCATCACCAACTGCATCATCATGGGTCGCGCAGAGGCCTTT
>CALELH010000117.1 GCA_937902595.1 uncultured Myxococcales bacterium | reverse complement strand
TGGGCCTCCATAGAGGTTCATATTCGCCCCGGAGTTCGCGACTCTGCCGTAATTAACGACCAAGCGCTGGTGCTGCCCGATCAGTCCAGCCACAACTGCTTCTGGAGTGTAGCCATCAGCCTGTATTCGGCGACGCGTCGGCTGCTGTACGCCTCCCCCCTCAATCCCGGGCAGAAAGGTTACCTCCGTCTCTCTCCGACGCTCCGGCTCGTTGATAACCACCACATCATCGATGTCGTCACCGGTAAAATCACCAGCGACGATAAAGAGGCCCCCGTCGGGGACGTCCGCGTTAACGGCGCGGCGGAAGCTGTCTCGCCGCTCTGTCCAGGCGATCATCAACTTGCCGCCATCACTCAGCGCCGCCAAGTCGAGGACGCCGTCTCCATCAAAGTCACCCAAGACCGCGTCGATACCGTCCTCGCCGCCCTGAATTCGAGCCGACGCCCAGTCTAACTCCTCGGTGTTCTCTCGGAGCGCGATGCTGCCCGTATCTGAGTCAAAAGTGACGATATCAGGTGAGTCATCGCCTGTGACATCTCCGATCAAGACCTTGCCTGTATTTCCCGCTGTCTGTCGCTTGATGTCCGGCTCGGCGAATACGAAAGGGGGATCGCAAGGCGCACAGCTACCCGTGTCTGTGCAGCCCTCATTTTCAACGCAGAGACCGCAGCTATTGCCGCACCCATCATCTCCACACACTTTATCGCCACATTGGGGCACGCAGTTCGGACCACCCTCGCTCCCGCCGCTCCCCCCTGCCGCCATCGCGCCATCGGGCGTACCGCTGGATTGATCGCCATCGTCGCAACCAGCAAAGGTCAATACGCTAAGAATCAGAATGATGAAGCCAAGAGTCGAGGTCCGACTTACACAGATATTCTCAAAGGCCATGACTGTCCTCCCCTCTAACACAACACCGCACACTGGAGTAAAGCTGTGCTTTGTTAACGTCCTGCGATGCTTTAACATTCATCCGAAAATAGCAGTAGTGTAAGAGACAAGTCACTGATTACGGCGAGTTTCCGCCTCGGATTGCCACGAACCAGGGTTCCGATTAGAATTAGCTAAACACCGGATTGGTATGCGGAGCTGTACATGCGGGCTGAGTCGCTCAGCACCCTAGGGATCTTATGCTCGCTCTTGGTCGTCAGCGGATGTGGTGAGGTGACCCTGCAGGAGCTACCCGAGGCGCCGGTACTGTCCGACGTGCAGGCGCTAGTCCTTCTGCCTGCCTGCGCTACTGCGGGCTGTCATGACGCCAGCGCCGCGGGAGACCTTGACCTGTCCGATGAAGCGACGAGTCGCGCGCAGATGGTTGGGGTGCTGCCGGTAAATAAGGCTGCGAAGGCGAGCATGTGGCTCCGGGTTAAGCCTGGAGCGCCAGAGGAGAGCTTCTTGTATCGTAAGATCGTAAAACCAGGCCTCGGAGAGGGAGCGGCCATGCCCATTGGGCTTCGACTCACGGAGCCTTATGTACAATTGGTCGAGCGCTGGATTACGCAGGGGGCGCTTTGACACGACTTCACCAGTGCATCGTGCTCATGGCCATTACCCTCGCCGTCGGCTGTGCTCCGGAGCCAGAGTACCCGACGCTCTTGACGACCTGGGACGACCAAGCGCTCACCATCACGGACCCCGAGAAGGCCTGCGCCGAGTGCCACCCGCAACACGTCGAAGAGTGGCGCATCTCCAATCACGCATATTCTGGGAATGACCCGGCCTTCATCGCCATGACTAAGCTGGCCCAAGCCCAGAGCTTGGGTAAGGTGGGTCAGTTCTGTGTTCAGTGTCACCTTCCCGTCGCGGCCCTCGCCCAGATGGTCCCGTCAAAATTTAATGTGGAGACGCGGCGCTTCGAACAGGACGTCGTGAACCTTGATCCTCTGGTCAAGAAGGGGGTCACCTGCGACATCTGCCACTCCATCGCGGAGGTCGTCGAGACGAGGAACGCGCGGCTGGTCCTCGCGACGGACGGGCTGATGAGAGGGACTATCGCTGACCCGGTACCGAACCGGTTTCACAAGTCAAAGTACGACCCTAGCTATGCCGAGTCCATCGTCTGCTCCTCATGCCACGCGGTCGTCAATGGCAAAGGTGCGCTCATCGAGCAGACCTTTGACGAATGGCAGTTCAGCGGCTTTGCCGCTCGCGGAGAGACATGCCAGAGCTGTCACATGCCGGAGTACCAAGGGCAAGCAGCGAAGGACGGTCCTACGAGGACGGTTCACCGGCATCACTTCGTCGGTGTCGACGTCTCTCTTCTCCCTGAGGATGAGTTTCCGGGCTATCACGAGATGCGTGAGATGACGGCGGCGCTCCTCCGGACCGCGGCTGAGTTCCGCGTTCGTTTTAATGCGGATGCACGCGCTCTCGATGTCGAGATCGAGAACAAAGCCGGCCACAGTCTTCCGAGTGGGGCGACGGCTGACCGTCAGGTTTGGGTAGAGGCGATCATTCGCAATTCAGCGGGTGAGGTTGTCTTCGAGTCAGGCACCTTGGACGCTCGCGGAGATATCCGCGACGCAGTCGCCAAGCATAACCTGGAACCAGGGACCGATCCGCAGCTCCTATTCTATGGCCAATTCCTGCTCAAGGTCCCGGCCATCGACGCAGCAATGAGTGATGATGAGAAGGTCCGAATTCGGGCCCGCGTCACCGCCGCTTGTCTCCCCGTTGGCCTTGGCGTGGTGACCGATGACGTTGAGGCCATGGCTGTTCACTTCCCCTGGGCAGCCAATTGGCAGTGCAATCATTTGATCGGCGCTGAAAAGACCGCAGAGGGATCCTACGATCTGAGTAGCCTGCCATCTGGCGAATACTCTGCCAGCCTAAGGCTTCTCTACAGGACCTTCCCTCCCTTCGTTCTCCGAACACTCGAAGATTTGGCCGGCCTGGACCCTGCGGTGAAGGAACGTCTGCCTACGGTGACCATGGCTACGCAACAACTGAACTTCCAATTGCCATAGGCTGATTCCCTGGTAGGATGCGCGCACTATGTCGATCTTATTAGCACTCACTCTTACGCTTACCCCGGTCGCTCCGGGAGTATTGGAGCTAAGCCCTCTTGCAGAGGGCGCCGAGATATTTGCCCAAGGTGACGACTGCAGCGTCACCGTGAAGGGGGCTCGGATCTTGGGCGACGGAGGGTGCTCCGTGAGCATCGCTGTAGTCAGCGCAGAGGGTCTCGTCTCCAGAGCGAAGGGCAAGCTCCCATCTGAGCGGTTCGCAGAAGACCTCCCAGCCGCGCCCTCCCAGGCGAAGGTCGCTCCGAGAGCACGTCCGCAGGCACCGGCGTCAAGTCAACCCACGACTCCACCGACGGCAAGCCCAACTCCGACCCCACCAAGCTCCCAGCCAACCGGGCGGAGCACAATGTGGTCAGCGGGCACCTCAGTACATCTAAGCCGAGACATAGGGCCCTTTGGCTTCATCTCAGCCGGCCTCTCGGTCCAAGCCATATGGGCAGAGAGGTTATCTATCACCGCTCAATTGGAGCGAGGCACGGGGCGCAGCGAGACAAGCCTCCTGGCCAATGAAGACGCCGTCGAGCAGTCCATCTTCCTTGCGCTGATCGGTCTGAATTACAAGCACCCCATTTCTGGGGGCGCCTTCGCCTACACAGGCGCACAGTTTGGAGCAGGACGGATCGCTGCTGACGGGATTACGGACGAGCGACATTCGATCTCGGAGTCAGTCCAACCCATCACCGTCGCGCGTCCGTCAGCGGGTATGGGGTGGCGGGCTGGACCAATTAGCCTGAGTGTTGGCTGGCAGGGCACCTTGGCCCAGGGTCAATACTTCTCCGCCGATGCCTACGGCGATACCCAGGGGACGAAACCGCCCCAGAATGAGGGCCTGTTGGCCCAAGGTCTGGAGCTGCAATTAGGAGTGACGTTTTGAGGGCGCCTATCCTGCCGATAGCCCTGATGAGCCTATTGATGGCCGCATGTTATGAGCCAACGGGCGGAATCCAGTCTCCTCTCCCAGGCCTGGATGGCGGAACCCAATTGTGCGGTGCTGCGTTGCCGTGTCCGGAGGGCGAACTGTGCCACCCATCGGGCGTCTGCATTCCATGCCCGGGCGGATCTTGTGGAGAGCAGACCGATGGCTCCCCCCCTCCCGCAGACAGTTCAACTCAGGACATGTACAATCCGCCCAGCGATTCAGGGGCACGCGACTCTGGCTTAGACGCAGCGAGTCGCCTCGATGCGACCCCCATGGATCAAGGGGCCACTCAAGATCAATGCGCACCGAGCGTCGAGCTCTGCAATGGCCTCGATGATGACTGCGACGATCTGATCGATGAAGGAGTCGACCTTTTAAATGATGTTGATAATTGTGGCGAGTGCGGCACGCGCTGCGGTGAGCGTATTCTGAACGCAGAGAGTCAGTGTACTCAAGGATCGTGTGACTTTATCGCCTGCGCCCCAGGCTGGTCCAACGCCGATGAAGACCGGAGCAATGGATGCGAAAGTGCCGACCCCGTCTTTACCATCGCATCCCCCACAGCCGGCGACGTGTTCAATAGCGACTTTGATGTCACGATCGACATGGCCGGAATAGAGTCCGTCGGACATGTGGAGGTCACCGCAAATGGTGAACTTTTGGGTCGACGAGCTCCGCCTGCAGAGCTCGTTTTCACCGTTATGGCCGCTCAATTCACCGATGGCCAGGTTCGATTGGTCGCAGAGGTCGTTGATCTGGCCGGTGATGTCATCGCGACGCATGAGGCGACCGTCCTTCTAGACCGGACAGCGCCGGTGCTTCGCTTTCTCGCGCCCGATGGAGGCCTGATCATTGGAGACGAGCCATTTGACGTTCGCCTTGAGGTGGTTGATCTAGACCCCCAGGTGACGGTTGAACTCTTCATTGATCGAGATGTATTTGGCCAGGAAGACGCAGCCCCCTTCTCCTTCACTCTTACGCCAGAAGATGTGGGCGCTGGTGTACATACGCTGCGCGCCGTCGCGCGGGACCGTGGTGGCCAAGAGACAGAAGCGCTACGCGAGATCCGACTCAGCTTCTGCGCCGTCGATGAGATGGTCGCGATCCCAGACATGCCATCGCTTATGGACAAGTACGAGAACTCCAGACCGGACGCGAGCGAGGACGACGCCGGCATAGATACTCGGAAGTCTTGTAGCCAGCCAGGTGTGCTCCCATGGTCTTCCATCGACTTCTTCGACGCGGAGCAAGCCTGTGCCGCCTCAGGAAAGCGTCTGTGCAGGCCGGACGAGTGGATCCGCGCTTGCGGTAATATCGCCATCGACCGCTTTCCCTATGGCTCCGTCTTCGATATGCAAGCGTGCAATGGAGTTGAAAACCCCGACACCAATGGACTGACACCCACTGGAAGCCATCCGGACTGTGTCGCAGATTCAGGCGCCGTAGATCTATCGGGAAACCTAGCCGAATGGACGAGCGAGGATATTCAGCGGTACGGGGTCTACGGAGGACACTATCTCAGCGAGAGCCCTAGGATGACATGTGAGAGCGTGCTCTTCATCTCAAGGCTCCGTATCATCCCAGCCCAAGGTTTTCGCTGTTGCCGGGACGCGCAATAAGCGCCCAGAAGAGGCGTCGGTTACTTCTTGATGCCCAGCGCACTCTCTACAGCCTGGTAGACGACCTGACCATCGCCCATACCGCCCGCGTATAATTGCTTGGCCTGACGATCGAAGACGTAGAGATACGGGATGTCTGCACGCTTGGGGAGTAGGGCTGCCGATGCGTTGTCAGCCAAATCGATGGTGAGTATGCGAACCGCGACATTGCTCGCTCGTTGAGCGAAGAGCTTTAGGTCTCGCTTGGCGGTATCACACGGAGCACAGGACGGCGTACACAGCGCTACGATGGTGGCCTTTCCCCAAACTGCGAGCGCGCTCGGTTTCGGCGGAGCAGTGTCGACCACGAGATAGTCCAAGCTCGCCTGAGGCTCAACGGGAGAGTCCTCATTCTTGGCTGGAAAGCCCGCGGACTCCAGACGAGCGCGTAGATCGGCTTCGGTCACTTTGCCCACCTCGACCTCAACTTCGACTCGGCGCGCCCTCCAGTCTACCCGCACGGCCGTCACACCATCAGTCAATGCGAGGGTCTTCTTGACCGGCGCGACGCACGTCGGACAAGTTAATCCCGGCACCTCAAAGACAATGGGTGCAGCCAAGAGCACCGTTAAGAGATACATCACCATCTCACTCTCCCATCTCATAGATCACAGACAGCATCCATCGCTGGTCAGCGTCCGTCTGGCCATTGACCAACTGTTGGATCTCATCCGGCCCAGCATAGATATCGCGCCAGATAGGCAAGCCGACCTTCGCGACCAGCTGTAGCCCATCCTTGGCTCTCCAGCGAATCTCTGGCGTCAGCGTCAGCCAGTCGCCCCCACTATTCAATACGTCTAATCCATCTCGGCGGGCACGCCACTGATGTCGGTAGCCGAGCTGGAGCCCAGCGGACACGCCGGTGTCCAGTATGGCCTGCTGCAGAGCGGCCTCCCACTGAATCACGCTGCCGGCCCTATATCCGAAGCGGTTTTCATAGGGCGTCCATCGTAAAACGACGGCGCTTGACCACACTCGGCTGTTCTCCGAGACCCCAAACCCATGGACGATGAGAGGATCCCAGGTGCCAGACCCCATGGTCAGCACCTCTCCAAACTCCATCCCTCTCAGAGCGGGATAGTCACGCTCTAAGCCGATGGGGACCGACAGGCCAAGACCTCCCCAAGCGACCACCCCACTCACCCCGGCTGGACTGCCCGCCCATTGAATGATCACGGGTACATCACTGAGTCCCGTTTGGACTTCATCGTACCGAGGCAAGGGATCCCCCTGCATCGTCTGATGTCGGATTATCTGGTAATGCATCCGCACGATTGGGATGGCGATAGTCCCTGAGAACCCTTGGCCCAACGACAAAGAGAGCTCGGGCGTAAACGTCGTGATCGACGTATCCTCACCCAAGGTGTTGTCTACGCGGCCATTCCCCGAGTAGACCTCGGTGCGATGCTCGTAGCCCAGGTGAAAGGCCATCCGTACTCGCCCATCTTCGCGAGTCGGCTGAGCCGTCGGGTCTCCTCCCGGGAGACTCAGATTACTGCAACCGACTCAATCGGCGCTGGCCGGAAGTGGCGCTAATAGCGCGGCCACTCCCAACACAAGAATCAACTCTCTCATTTAGTCTCTCGGAATCCTCAACACGTCTACATCGGCGTCGCCATTCAGCGTGACGAAGAGCGCGTCTGATGTCTGTACAAAGGAGCCGATCTCAGCCTGCGGCCGATGAACTCTCCACGGGAACGCTCCCTGACCATTCACAGTGCGAATCGGGTACACAGAGTCACCTTCACCAGCGAAGCTGGAGACGACGTCGACAGAACCATTACCCAAGGGCCATACGCGGGTAATCACTGACCCCAGAGGCATAGGCATCCGCCAAATCGTCTGCATCTCCACATTGAGCAGCGCGAGCCTAGATTCGCCCGTCGCACCTACACTCAATGTCACCGCGACCTGTTCATTCTTGCTGGCGAGCTCTTGAATGTACTCAGCGATGAGCTCACCACCGCGCTCTTCAGTGGGTGCCCCGAAGAAC
>CALELH010000116.1 GCA_937902595.1 uncultured Myxococcales bacterium | reverse complement strand
CTCCGAGGCATACGACATATCGGCAGACGCCTCCTTGAGCGCGACGACGCTGGAGAGCTCTGCGAGCCGAGCGACGGTATCGACTGAGAAGGAGACTCCTGTCCGACCTGGAACGTTGTACAAGACGATGGGCAGGTCGGGCACAGCATGGGCCACCGCGGCGCAGTGCTGATAGAGACCTTCTTGATCAGGCTTATTGTAGTAGGGCGTGATGACAAGACCTGCGTCAGCGCCAGCTGAGACGGCCCGCTTAGCGAGCTCGATTGTACGAGCAGTGTTGTTGGTACCTACACCCGCAGTGACCACGCATCGCCCAGCGACGACCTCGACCGTGCGACGAATGACATCGACGATCTCTTCGTCCCTCATCGTGGCGGACTCACCTGTCGTCCCACACGGGACGATGCCGTCCACTCCACCGTCGATTTGTCGTTCGATCAACGACGCCAAGGCGTCATAATCGATCAGCCCGTCTCGCATCGGCGTGATGATGGCCGTATGTACCCCGGAAAACATATCTAACCTCTCTAGAAAACGAATAAAGCCCGCATCCGACGACCAAAGTCACCATTTATTCGACACCCTGACGACAGGCGCGAAGCTTCAGCGGCCGAAATAAAGCGGAATCTTGGCCATGATGCAATGCGTCTACGTGTAAAACAGCGACGTTAAGCGGGCCCATTCCCAGAAAAAGGCAAGTAATTCTAATATCTAGACGAAATAGAGCTAACTCTGTTTCGCACAACAAAAAACTGGCGTTGACAGGATCAAGACAAGCCGGTAGTGTCCGCCGCGCTTTGCCACTGGAGTGACCTATGTCTGTCATGATGACAATTAGCCTAACCGCCTTGGCCGGAATCGCAGCGACAGCCGCGATGTGCTGGCTTGTTCTTGAGATCCTTCCTAAGCAGGACGCCTGAACATAAGTTCGGCTCATTCTGAGCTCAGGCCGACTCAAATTTGAGTCTCAGGTTTCCACACGCGTCTTACCTCTCTGCACCTCCGATAATCCCCTAATTCTCTGGATATTTTGATCGAGATTAAGGCCGCTTTTCCGTGTGTCTCGATCGTTTAAATATGGAAATCATCTGGAGTCCTTTCAGATGAGAGCCGATTCCGTTGTATAGTGTTCGGAAAACACTCGAGGAGGCCTCGTGTCCGAACCAATCATCACCGAAGCTTTCGTCAAGGCGCTGCCTAAGACGGACCTTCACGTTCATCTCGACGGATCCATTAGACCGAGCACCCTCATAGACCTGGCCCGTGAGTATGGGGTGGAGTTGCCGAGTTACACTGAAGAGGGTCTCAGAGAGACGGTCTTCAAGGATCGCTACGCCAACCTCGGCGAATACTTACAAGGCTTCGGATATACCGTCGCGGTGATGCAAACCGAACTCGCGCTGGAGCGAACAGCCTACGAACTCGCCATCGATAACCAGGAAGAGGGCGTCCGATACCTTGAGGTCCGCTTCGCCCCCCAACTGCACGTCCATGAACACATGGACGCGATTATGGTGATGAAGGCCGTCAACCGAGGGTTGGAGAGGGCTCGAAACCAGTTCAACGCCAAGCATGAGGTGAGTTCAGGAGCCGAGCCCCCCTTCCACTACGGGATCATCGTCTGCGCGATGCGGATGTTTCAGAAAAACTTCAGCGAATACTTCAGAACCCTGATGAGCGCTCATCATCACGCGCCCTCCAAAGAGATCTACGGTCTCGCGTCCGTCGAGCTGGCGCGCGCCGCGGTCCGCGCTCGGGATGAGTTTGGTCTCCCCGTCGTCGGCTTTGACCTCGCTGGAGAGGAGGCCGGCTACCCGGCGGATGATCACGCGGCGGCCTTTGAGTATGCCCACAAGCACTTCCTCAAAAAGACAGTGCACGCCGGCGAAGCCTATGGACCCGAGAGTATCTTTCAGGCGATCACCGACCTGTACGCTGACCGAATCGGCCACGGAACATACCTGCTAGAGCCAGATATGATCACCGACTCAGAGATTGGAGACCGCGGTCATTATGTCGGTCAACTGGGCCAATACATCGCTGACCGCCGGATCACCTTGGAGGTCTGTCTCACGAGCAACCTCCAGACAAATCCCAACATGAAATCCCTTGAGGAGCACAGCTTCAAGAAGCTTCGAGAAGCTCGACTTTCTACGACGATCTGCACGG
>CALELH010000115.1 GCA_937902595.1 uncultured Myxococcales bacterium | reverse complement strand
CGGAACCAATGACTCCGCGGTGCTCCTCGACAAGGCCATGGAGTTGCTGGAGCTCTTCGAGCAAGGCCCCTCATATCGACTCGTTGGACTCACAGCGTATGACCTCTTTGGCGAGGCAGAAGGCATACAACTCGAGCTGCCGGTCGACGAGACAACCTAGGCGAACCCATCGCCGAAAAGTCTTATTCCATAGGTCGCTTTGAAACTTTGGCCCGCTGAGCGGTCTCATTAAATTAGGGGTGAGGGCTCTGAGCGTCGGGGTGCGACGCGAACGGAGTGACTCAAATGACTGATCAACGACCGGTGAGGCGACTTGGTCTGATTGTACTGTCTATCCTGGGCCTAGGGCTCTGGATATCAGGCGCGGTAGATCATCGAAATCTGCGCGGAACGCTTCAAACTCTCCTAGGCGTAAACCCAATCGACGAATTTACGGCAGGTATCGCTCCTGCTGAGAGCGCGATTCATGTTGAACTCGAGGAGATGGCGAAAAGCCAATATGGCGGCGGCGACCGCGAGAGTTCACAGAGAAGCTATGGACACTACGCACAGCGCGCTGGGTACACGATTGACTCAGGTCTATCCCAGGCAGCACGGGAGGTGGCGAGATTCTACGCCCAGACTCGTCGCCTAGCGCCCAGTGGGGTTCTGGCCTTTATTTTAGATTCTGCAGGCGCCGCTTTCTGGGGCGTGCGCCAAACAGTCGTTGTGACTACGAACCAGAGAACTTCGGCGGTCAACGCAATCTTGGATCCACCAAACGCAGATGGAGACCGGTGGGTGGTGGGAATCGGAGAGGTCTTCGTTGATGGATCACCACCCCTCAGGATCATGGTTGGACTCAGCGCTCGAGAGACCATTCGACTCGCGCCGACACCTAGGAGGTACTCGGCTGGCGACAGCATAGCTCTGCGAGGAACGCTCACAGCAAATCATTCGGACCTGTTCGCCATCGCTATGGGACCAACGGGGGAATTCCAATCTGTACCCATCGATACCAAAGGCAAGAGGTTCTCAGGGCTACTCAAGGCCACCCGCGGAGATTGGACCGTAGAGCTCATCGGGACCGGCCCCTCGGGGCCCATCCCTCTCGCGCAACTCACGTTTCATGTCGATTCACCGATGCCTACGTCATACAGCGATGTTTGGCCTCCCGTTGAGGCGCGTCTCTCGAATACTACCGAGTACATGCTTGGTCTCATAAACCGAGACAGACGGCTCGCTTCGCTACCGCCCCTCCGGCGCGTCCCATCGCTGGACAAGATCGCGCTCAATCACAGTCGAGACATGAGTGAGCATCGCTTCGTCGGCCACGTCTCCCCTTCGACAGGGACTGTCGGAGACCGATTAAACAGAGGGGGCGTAGCCCGTCTCGCACATGGGGAGAATGTAGCGCTGAACAGTACGATCACCGACGCGCACCACGGTCTCATGCGTAGTCTCGGTCATCGGCGAAATTTGCTGTCGTCTCGATTCAGCGAGGTGGGGATCGGACTCATATCGACCAGGCAAGGCTGGTATGTGACACAGGTGTTCAGCCAGCCAGTGGAGAGCACAGCGGCCCTAGGAGGCTCCACCGCGAAGGGTTATAAAGACTCCAAGCTCAGTCGATATGGAGCGCTCGCGAACTGATACCCGCTGATCCTCAAAATCGCGGGCCCCTCATATTCTAGAGTCTCGTTGTCGTCCTGGGTATACGCCCCCAATATTTGACCAGCCAGGTCACGCTTAGGCTGCTGTCCAGCGACATCCCAGACGACGACATCTAGATCACCTATCGACTGCTGGAACTCAAGATTCAGTCGCCAAGGTCCCTCGATCTCAACGCGATAATAATCCGGGTTCGCGTCACAGACTCCACCATCAATGATCTCACCGGGGCTGAGCGCTGAGGCCTCCATCGCCGTATTATTGGGCTCAGTCGACTCCTCTTGCCCTCCACAGTTGCTCTCGATCATCGGGGGTTCCGGTCGACTCCAATCCTGATCCGGATTCCTCGCCACCTCGATGAGGTCGAGTTCCCGTGCTCCCGTGGAGTCGTCAGCGATGATCCGCATATCGGAGGTCCTCACTACGAACACTGTCGGATAAGCACGAACTACGTTGGAGACCGCGATATAGCCGCCATTTCCTGGTCGGGTGTCCGCATCTCCAACTCGAATACCGACGTCCCCGATCACATTGGAAAGATGTCGGTCGGCCTCCTCGCTAGTGCACGGCTCACGGTCATTGTTTTCAAGCTCGATAAAGACGACGCGACCACCGGCAGCCTCTAGCTCCTCAGAGAACTCGGCGATGCGCCGCGCGTAGGTGCTGCAGGCACCACACCAGGTCGTCCCTGCAACAAAGACCAAGATGCTGATGTCTTCATCACAGTGCACATCCGCGAAACGGAATGGCTTGACCACCCCCTCTGGGTAGTGCGCGTTCTCCCAGTAGACATATGGTACTGGCGGTTGGAGGGAGCAAGGACATTCGCCATCCCCCTCAACCCAGATTGGGCGTAAGTATTGAGAGAAGTCGCTCGGATACGTACAGGTGTTATAGCTCCCTGAGATTGGCCCTAGCGCAGCGGATATGGTCGTCTTCCCTTCCGCTTGAACCGCCGCAGTCGCTGCTGTCGGCGCCTCAGCAAACGACGCGACCTCGGTATTTGAAGAGGTCCATTCAACCTCCTCGCTGATGTCTCGCTCAGTGCCGTCAACGTACACGCCGGTCGCCACGAAGGCCTTTGTCTGGCCAGAGAAGAGCGGCCTGCTACCGCTGAGGTCCACCTTGATCTCCATCAGTCCATCTGGACCAAGAACGGGACCAGAGCCACCGGCACCTCCCGCACCTCCAACGCCACCGGAACCACCCATCGCCTGACCACTGCCATCGCCGCCATCGGAGCCAGATGAGCATCCGAAGTTGGTGATGAGCGCGAGCGCGAGAGCGAGCCTTAGGATTCGAAGTGACATGCGGGATCTCCCCTGTGTGATGCGAACTGAGCTAGGACGATAATCTGATGGGGTATGTAAGAGCAACCGCGAACCAGATAGGGGTTATCGGGTTCGTAGACCGATGGTGCGGATATCATCCACCGTGTCACGGAGCGTCTCACTCCAATCTCGGGGGGTGAAGCTGAGCTCATCACACGCGCGCTGGCTCTCCACGTACCAATAGTGGCACCCCATCTCGAAGGTCTCCTCATCAAGACCACCGAAGACCGGGAGCCGAGAGACCTTCTTTAGCCAGCCCCCTGCACGCGAAACCACGCTGTGCGGAATCGTAAAGGCGGGCGCGTTCACACCGGACACCTGCTCCAAGCCCACCAGGAAGTCTCGTACACCCAGGTTTGTAGCGCCCATCAGGTAGCCCACGCCTGGCTGCCCCTTCTTCATGAGGGTTGGCAAACAATCAGCCACGTCCCGTACGTCTACGAAGCTTATGCCTCCAGGAAGAGCCGCCGTCACCTGCCCTGAGAGGAACCGCGCGACATCGCCAGTGCTGCTTCCGTTCAGGTCACCGGGACCCAGGAGCAATGTCGGCCGCGCGATGCGCACCGGGAGCCCTGAATCAACGAAGCGCTGCACCTCCCGCTCTGCGAAAGCCTTAGATTCGTAGTATGGCCATCGCCCGATGAGGGACCAAGGGGTCGGAGAGTCCTCGTGCGCGATAAAGTCTGGCGACGTGCCCACTCCCACCGTTCCGGAGGTCGACGCGACAACGACATCCTCGATTCCAGCGCCTTGGCAGGCCTCTAGGACGTTCCGCGTGCCGCGGACATGCACGTCGTACATCAGACCGCTGTCCGACGGAGAGCGGCTCACGAGACCTGCTAGATGATAGACCTGATCCATGCCTTTGACCGCTTGAACGCAGTCCTCTTCTGAGAGAACAGAACCGATGACTTGATCGACTTTGTGCTCCTTCAGATGCTCGTGCTCACTTCGCCCCAAGCTTCGAATCTTGGCGCCATCCGCTGCCAATCTCGCGCACAGATGGGTGCCTAGGAATCCACTTGCCCCAGTGACTAGAATTCTTGGTGCTCGTCGTTTTCGTGCCATTCTACAACCGGAATGCAGACTTAAACTGCATCAGCAAATTCGGATCATTGGTTTTCACTCGACCGTCGGTGAATTCGGCGAAGCTCGGAACGTAGCTCTCTCGCACAATCCGAGTAAACGTCTTCACATCCGTCTTGAGCACGCAGTCAGCACCCACGGTTGGTCTTCCTGGACTCACGGTCGCTCCGACCTCATCAGCAGTCAAGGTCCATTTGCCATTAGCGCCGTCTCCAAGACTAAAATACCAGGTGGTCGGCTTGCTGAGATTTTCTGGCGCAAAGCGAGTCGGTAGCTCTGAGAAGAGCACCTCGAGACCATCGCCACGAACGCTCCGAGACGGCAAGGGGGCCTCCCACGGGTACGACTCGCCATCTCTCAACGCAGAGACGGCTTGGTGAAGGCGCTCTGCGATGACTCCATAGGTCTCAACCCGATTCTTACCCTCAACCTCAGAGGCTAAGTACTCAGGCTTGATCACCGGCCCGATGACAGCCGTCAACTGCCGACGGGTTGGCACTGCGGCTCCCTTGGGGAGGGCACGAAATGTCCCTCTCAGATATACCGGGAGAACAGGTAACCCTGTCTTGTGTTGGAGATAGCCGATCCCGTGCTTGAAAGACTGGAGAGCGCCATCGACCGAGCGCGTCCCTTCTGGAAAAACGAGCACGACTCTTCCCTTAGCCATGGCAGCTTCAGCGTGCCTCAAGCTACGCTCAAGAGAGCCTGACCTCTCCACTGGGATCAGATTCGTGAACGGCTCAAAGAAGTCACGCTTGTACTGGGTATCAAAGAAATAATCACTGGCCGCTAGGGCGGAAAGCTGTGGCGCATAATCGCCTAAAGCATGTTTAACCAGCCCCATATCCAGGTGGCTTGAGTGATTACTGACGACGATGACCTGCTGGTTCAGTGGGATATGCTCACGACCACGCACCTTCACATCGAGCAGCTGATCATAGACAAAGTCCTGGGCGCCTCCCAAGAACCGCCGGCCCATCTTTGAGAGGAACTCTGGCAGCTCTGAGGACTCTGAAGGGCTCTCGGCTGAAGGAACATTTGTCCCATGGACGCCTGGCATCCCTTGCACGAGCCTTGAGATGGCTCCGACCGTGTCACACGCAGCC
The DNA here is from genome assembly GCA_937902595.1 of uncultured Myxococcales bacterium. Taxonomy (GTDB): domain Bacteria; phylum Myxococcota_A; class Bradymonadia; order UBA7976; family UBA1532; genus UBA1532. Next base: position 6,560 of record CALELH010000115.1, on the reverse strand, counting down.
AGCGCGTCGGCGTCTAGCTGTACATTGCCCTGCTCCTCAAGCAGCAGTCTCAATTCAACCAATTGCAGACTCGACAGTCCTAGATCTTGTACCAAGTCTGTCTCGGGCGTGATGTCCACCGCCTCCAGATTCGTGAGGCCCGCGATAGCTCCGTAGAGCCAGGTAGGCTCTCGACCATCGGGAACAGCCCCTCCTTCACGGCGACTTGATTTGCTTAAGCTGAGCAATCTAATCAGCTCCGCTCTCACGTCAGCGCGCTTGATCTTCTTCGTGGCTGTTCTCGGAAGCTTCTCCGGCCAAAATCGAGTTGTCCGAAGCCTCTTATGATCACTCAGCGCCATGCCGACCTTTGCGAAGTGATTCTTGATCTTGCCGCGATAATCGTCGGGGGCGTCGGCGATAGGCACAACCAGAGCAGCGACGCGCTCATCTCCCTGGGGATCAGGTATGCCTACGATACAGATCTCTTCGATGAGCTCATGGTCCGCGTACAGAGGCTCCAACTCGTCAGGATAGACGTTCTTACCGCTGCTGGTGACGATAAGCTCCTTGCGTCGACCTACCAAAACAAGCCGACCATCTGTATCAAGCTTGCCGAGATCACCCGTGTGCAACCAGCCCTTCCGGACGGTCTGCTCCGTCGCGCTGAGATCGTCAAGATAGCCAGACATCACGTTGTCGCCCCGCGCTATCACCTCGCCCACTCCATGCTCGTCCGGATTGATTATCTGGATGTCTACACCTGGAAGTTGCGTACCGACACTGCCGCCACCCTTTCGATCGCCCGGTCGGCGTACGCTCAGCACGGGCGCCGCCTCGGTCAAACCGTATCCCTCAAGCAGCTCAAACCCGAGGCCTTCGAAGGCGTTCAGCACCGGATCGCTGAGAGCTGCACCGCCGCTGATGAGATGTCGAATCCGACCACCGAGCATCTTGTGGACTTCGCTAAACGTCATCGGCCCAAGGTTGACCCCGTACTTTTCCCGCAGGAACCGCGAGAATCTCAACATACTCGTGAACGCTAAGTGGGCGGCCTCTCCCCGGTCTTGGACTTGCGTCTCAATGCGACGGTATAGGACATCCCAGAGCGCAGGAACGCCGATCAAACCAGTCGGCCTAAACTGCGTCAGCGCATCCCGAAGCAGCGGACCTTCGAGCTCCTCGATATACATAATATGGGCGCCCACGCTGATGGGCATCAACAAGCCGCAGCTAAACTCGAAGGTATGGAAGAGAGGCAGAACGCTCAGGAACCTGTCCCGATGATCAACTCGAAAGGTCGCCTGCAAACTCGCCAAGAGCGCGGTGAAATTACCGTGGGTCAGCATGACGCCCTTGGGATCTCCTGTCGTCCCGCTCGTGAACAATAAGCTCGCGACCTCTGAGCTGCGATTCCTCTGGGGGATATGGCCGATGGGCTCCGCATCGAAGGCGTCTCCGACGGTCAAAACGGGCGTGCTAAAGTTCACGTCGATAGACTCATGGATCACGACCAGCTTTGCCGCGGACTTGTCCAAAATACGACCGACCTCTCCGTTCGGCATCTCTGGATCCAAGGGTACGACGACAGCATCAGCCAACAAGATCCCAAGAAAGATCATCGGCCAGGCTGGCTCATTCTTGCTCATCAGGACGACCGCGTCAGTCGGCTTAATCCCCAGGTCCTTAAGCTTCGCCGCGACCCGGCATGCGCCTTCCCACAGCTCAGCGTAGGTATAAGTGACTTCGACACCGCCATTCTGGGTGAAGAAGCTCAACGCCTTACGCTCAGCGTGACCCCTCGTCGCAGTCCTGAAGACCTCGATCAGGTCCTGGGCTCTGGCGACCTTTCGAACGGGACGCATCTTATCGTCGAGCTCGCCGAAGACCCACTTGTGAAGGCCCTCCATATGAATGTCGCGCCAGTAGTGTCGCCAGTCGAGCTCGCCCAAGTCGAAGGCGAATTCAGCGACCTCATCGTCGACAAGCTTCTCGCTCAACGCGCGGAGATTCCGAGATGAGAAGCATGGATTGTTTTCCTCTACGAATGGCGCGAAGAGCTGGAGGATCGCATCACAGACACCGCTGGCCTTCTCAAGACCGCCTAGACCCTGCTCAATCTGCTTCACTAAGGGTCGCGCTGGTCCGACAAGCGAAGACGGCAGCGCCCTCAGCCACCCCTTCGCTCTCTTGGCGACGGTGTTCACCATCGGGGCGCTGATGCGATCGTACGTCGCACGATCAACGGGCACCGAGTCCATGTTCTTCATCAAGTAGCGCTTGATCAGGTTTCGTTCATCCTGGTCATAACGTCTGCGCCAAGCGAGATTCGTGAGCTCAATCGCCCGCTTCATCGGGAGCGGATTAATGTCTCCTGTGCTCATTTGGAACACCTGAGCCGGCTCCCCTGCGAGCAAGCTAGCACCAGCTAGCAGCGTGCCTCGCGCCACATAATCAACCGGAACAAGGTCGAGAATATTGTCTGGGTTGCAGGGGATGAACCGATGCCCTTTGTACATGATGTATACGAACGGTGCGCAGGTGTTGACGCCCTCGTTCCAGCCGGCAAACGGAAAGCTCACGGAGCTCTCGACGATGGCTGGACGGACGATGGAGATCGCGACCCCCATCTCGTCGGCTCGTTTCAGGGTCAGCTGCTCGCCGAGACTCTTCGTATAGGTGTAGGTGTTGGTCCAGCCCCACTGCTGAGCGCGCTCCATCCCTTCCCGGGTGAGCTCGTCATCTACCCAGCGGCGCTTGCAGGCAACGAAGGCGTCTTCCAATCGGCTTGGATCTTCATGATCTAAGCCGCGCTTTGTCAGCCTCTCTCGGGCATCTTCGTAAAAACGACACTCCAGGGCCTGAGCGTTCGCCCGGTTCCGTACCTCTGAAGCCAGATAGACGGCGTCATTGAGCTCTCGCTCTGCATCAAACGGACGTCCGCTGGGTGCGTAGCCAATCACAGGGACATCTTCAGAGACGGGTCCACTGCGAGCGCCAGACACGAAACACGTGCTCATATGCACCATCGAGCAGCCCGCGTCTCGAGCAAACTCTACCTTATGGGCGACTCCCTGAGAGTTCACAGCCAGCGCTTGATCGAGAGGTGGATTAAAGTTCACGTTACCAGCGCAATGAAGGATTAGGTCGACCGGATCATTCTGGGTTAACTCAGCGTAGCCAGCCTCCGACATTCCAAGCCGCTCTTCGGTGATATCACCGGTCACCACGTTGACGACCTCATCGCACCACGCCTTCAACTCTGACTCACCGATCGAGCGCTCAACCGCCCTGAACGGCTCCGACTGAGCGACCGCAGCGTCAAAACGCTCCCGTGCGTTGTCATACTGAGAGTTCGTACGAACGAGGACGCTCACCCGACGCACCGCGGGTACCTTCCCCGCCAACATCGCTAGGAGGACCTTCCCCACGAAACCTGTCACGCCCGTAACGAAGATGTGTTTACCGGCGAACTGCTCCCGTACGCTCAGGGATAGAGAGCGTTTTGATTTGGCCTTGGACTTCGCCACTAGGCCTCCACGTCCGCGATCATGATGGGAGGTGCATGTGACATGGTCACCTCTGGGTGAGACTTGCCGAGATATGACCGCGCCATGTCCATCGCTGTGTTGAAGTCGGGCGCTGACTCCCAACCCAGCTGAGTCGGAACTCGAGTGTTCTCTGGACCGACGACGATCACCTTACCCACCCATGAACGTCCTGCGTCGCCCCAGTACCACATGTAGAACGGGTGCACACCGTGGTAGGCGTTCCCGTGACGATACATATGTATGTAGTCTGGGTTCTCCGCGAACTCCTTCTCATACTGGTGGATGTCGTAGCTGTTCGTACCGATGGACAAGATGCGGTGATAGAACTCTACGTAGGATGGGTGATGGGTTCGATTAAACGCCTCATGACAGGGGTGATAAAGAATCATCACGCCGTCTTTTCGTACCAGGGGTGACCCTCGATACATATTGAAGAGATATCCGAGCGCCATCACCTGAATAAGCAATGGATTGAGGATGCTGTTCACGTTGTATGGCGAGATGAACGGAATACCACTGACGAGAACATCACACTGGCCGGAGACTGGAACAGCATATTGCTTGAAGCAGGCATCCAAGATCTTCTCGTGGGTCGGCTCAGTCGCTCCGGCGTGGATGGCCGTCAGCTCATAATGGGACGGAATCTTCTCGAAGAACGATCTCCGTGCCCCCTCTGGAAGGCGCTCCAAGAGCGCTGCGCTCGCCTGAAACTTAGCGCGATCGAACTCTGACCACGTCGCCTCCGGTCGGCCAAGGTAAGCGAGCTGACCACCATACATTCGGTTGTTGAGCGCCGTCTCTATGTGAAAGACGTTCAGCTTTTCATCGACGATCTTGCCCATGCGATTACAGATCTTAGCGAGATGAGACTTCTCGGGCCTAGGATCCATATAGCTGTGGCACTTATGCATCGTGTGCGTGTTGTGATGCGCGCTGACGGAGAGATAATCACACAGGCCCACCGTTACGCTCTTATGCCCACCATCCATCGGAACGAGGTTGATGTTCACGTAGATGAGCAAGTCACTCTCCACAGCGCGGCGGTTTAGACGAACGCGATCACCTTCCTCTGTGATCCCAATTTCAACGATGTTGTCCTGGTCCTCAGCGTCATGATTGTAGAGTCGGTCGGGGTAGTATTCGTTGTAGATACGACTACCCACCATCTTTCGGATCTCAGGCCCAGTCATGTGACGGTGGAGACAAACCGCGATGATGATCTCTATATCGTCGACCCCATGATCAGCACACATCGACAGGATCTCTGTCAGAATGGTCTCTCGTAAGTCGGGTGATCGCATGGGGGGCAACGGCAAGCTGATGTCATCGATGGCGATGGTCAGCTTCATACCCGGTGTCAGCTGGGCATAGAGCGGGTCCGCGTCCTCTGGGTGATTGAGGGCATACTTGATGGCTGCGCGAGGGTTTCCAAGAGGCTCTAGCGGTGGATTCGGATAAATCACACGGCTACCTCGCGGGAGCATCACCTCGCGAAATCGCGTCCCATAATGGACCATTCTGGGTCCAGATCGATCACCGATGATCTCGATGTTCGAATCTCGGGAGATGCGTGGTCGTGGTCTTGCCATGGTCTTCTAGACTCCTCCGCTCGCCTCAGGTAGCCCTAATCACGGGCCAGTCATGCGCCATCGCCGTCGCCGCTAAGCTAGAGTCGGGATTGACCGCGACCGGCCGCCCAACTGTGCTTAACATGGGGATGTCGCTCGCGCTGTCTGCGTAAGCACGACACGCGTTCAAATCCAAATCTCGCTCAATTGCGTAGCGCCTAATAAACGCAGCCTTTTCCGGACCAGCGAGCACAGGAGGGATTAATCTTCCTGTCGCTTTTCCGTTATGGAACTCGAGTCGATTCGCGTACCAATCGTCCACCTCAAGGTATTCAGCGAGAGGCGCGATCATCTGTTCGATGGCCCCCGTCACCAGCACCTGCGCATAGCCTTCGGCGCGGGAGCGCTTGATCAGATCGATCATGTCACGAAACAAACGACGCTGGATCATCTTCTCGAAGAGTTCTTCACCCAGGATCCATACTCGATCTTCGAGTAGACCCTCGTAGTTCTTATAGAACATGTCGTTGAAATACTTCCGACCTAGTCGGTCTGCGACCGCATACACCGGTAAGGACGCGATGAGCTTCGTCGTGCGGCTCAGCTTCGAACGCCAAGTCGTGTCGTTCATCGCGTAATAAGCGTACGTGTGGATGACGTTGGTGCCCACCAGGGTTCCATCGACATCGTAGAAGGCTGCCGCCCTCATACTGCACTCCTTACGGCTGCTGAGTTGGCTCGTAATTCAGATTCCGGCGAGGGGCCATTCAAGACGATGCCGTCCGCTAGATCAAGCGCGAAGAAACTCAAGGACAATAAGGTAGACTCCATGGGTAAAACAGGCGTCCGTGTGTCCAGCCTAGGTGAAGTTTTCTGCAAAACTAATCTGACCTCCAGCCGCTTCCCTTACGAGGGTCCTTGATGAGTCACTCTCGATGCTCATCTAGAGCATAGGCTAAACCCAAAGGGTCGACTCATCATTCGCTAACGAGGTGTAAGATACCGATCGCCAACCCGCGCGTTAAATTAATAGTTTTAATGAGCTCTATAACTAATGCCTATTAGTCATACCGTGGGTCTGGATCAGGCTTGAGAGAGCGCTACCAGCCAAAGCCCAAAACTAACGACACTCGCCACCCCCCATCTCCACAGGGACGATGACACCGGGTGTGCGTCTTCATCAAGACCACGCCAAATCGCGAGCGCTGCGGTCGATATCCAAGCCAAGAAGCTGAGGATTACCAAGAGCGACCAGAGAGGGTTTGGCGTTGGGTCGAGTTGAAGTAGGGCCAAGTGGTCAGCCACAAGTTCTGCCTGAGAGCGGCCCCTGATCGTCGGTCCCCCGCGGGCCAACTGCTCAGCGGCCGTCAGCTTCGCTAACCGCTTATTGGTTGTCTCCAATTGTGACTGTAAGGGGCTCGTGAGCCCTCGCGTAGCCAGGATGGCGCCGCGCAGTCGCCGG
>CALELH010000114.1 GCA_937902595.1 uncultured Myxococcales bacterium | reverse complement strand
GGGATTGTTTTCCGAGGGGATTCAATGGGGCGGTGAAGATGTCTTAGGTACCACCTTGAGCCGTCTGCGCGCTGCCGATGTGCCTTACCACATGTTGGAGTTTTGGTACGACGTCGATAGACCTGAAGATCTACGCCTGATGCGGGCGCACGTGCCCACCTTGATAGAGATGGGGATCCCACTACCCCAGCGTGCTCTTGCGCTCTTGCAGCTCGAGGACAGGTCCTGGTGACATCGCACTCCAAGTATTGTGAGATCCTCGGTCGCTTCTATGGCCTCGTCCGCTTTGGTGAGAAGCTCTCCCTCGACGGCCCCCGCGCTCTCAATAGAGACTTGGGAGACCCCTTAAGTCGATATCCTTCTGTTCTAGTTGGTGGCACCAACGGGAAGGGAAGTACGTGTGCGTTTCTAGAGACAGCGTTGCGTGCTTCGGGCCTTCGCACGGGGCTATTCACGTCGCCGCACCTCGTCTCTTTCACCGAGCGGATACGGATCAACGGTGACCCTGTCACGATGGACTGGGTGTGTGCGAACGCCCCAGATGTGCTGGACCTAGCGGAGCCGGCCTCAGCATCTTTCTTTGAGGCAGCGTGGGGCCTCGCGGCGAAGGCGTTTCGAGAGTTCGAGGTTGATATCGCCATCTGGGAAGTTGGACTGGGCGGGCGCCTTGACGCGACCAATGTGGCTGAGCCAGTCGCAGCCGCGATCACAAGCATCGGTCTTGATCACACTCATGTTTTGGGAGAGACGCTCTCTGAGATCGCCTCGGAGAAGAGCGCGATCTTTCGATCCGCCACGCCTGCACTCACGGGCGCTACAGGGCTCGGTCTCTCCGCCTTACAGGCCGTGGCGCCTCCTCATCTTCAGCATGTGTTGTGTCGGGATGACCTCCCTGATCTCGCCCTGCCCGGGGCTCATAATAAGCGGAACGCATCCTTGGCTTTAGCCATGTCCGAATCCCTGGGATATCACCCGCCGGCGAGCTGCTTATCGGAGACGCGTTGGCCTGGAAGGGGAGAGCGAATCGATGATGTCTTACTCGACTGCGCGCACAATCCGCACGCCCTCATCGCTCTCGGTGAGTGGTTGCATGACAGCAACTTAGGCCCACTCCACATCATCTTTGGAGCGATGGAGGGGAAGGACGTCTCTGAGATGGCGAGCATCATTCAAGGATGGTCCACCTCAATCGTGTTGGTTACTCCCGAGTACCCTCGGCGCGTAGAGGCCGAGAGTCTGCGGCCTCTTTTCGATGACGCGGAGGCACAGGTCATCAATCACTTATCAGAGGCCCTCGACCAGAGACCCAAGGACCGAATCACCCTCGTGTGTGGCTCCGGTTTCCTCGTCGGCGAGGCGAGAGCAGCTCTCATGGGGGTCAAGTTTCCTGAGTGTGGCCTATCGACGCTGGCGCGGTGACCCCCTCGAGGAAAGCTCTAAGGGAGAAGTCGACTCGGCAGCTTTGATTGGTGGAGGAGCGATAGAACATCCATTGAGATAGCGACGAGCCAATGGAGAAGAACGCCCCCCCAAATTGACCGATATTTCATGGCGAGGCACCCAAGGATTACGCCGGCGATTATAGCGCCTAGGGACTCTGAGCCAGTCTTCATAAAATGGAGCATGCAGTAAGGCACAAGCATGACGAAGACGGCGCCGATCCCCAGCCACCGCTTAAGGCCGGCGAGCATGACGCCGCGAAACATAAACTCGAGTGCAAAGAACTGAACGCCGTAGCAGAGTTCCCACGCGACCAGATCGAAGACGCTCCGCCCGGCGTCGGGATAGAACGGATAGATCCGCTGATATTCTTCAGTGAATGAGACGATGATTACTGGGATAATTACCAATAAATATAGGGCGATATAGACTTTTAGGTGTTTGGGGAGTTCTCCCGCTCCCAGATAAAGATCAGAGAGCTGATGGTCCATCAGGCGCAGATAGATACAGGGCATCAATACGTAGCCGACGAGGCAGCAGGCTACCCAGTGCACGAGGCAGAGCATGTGATAATAGGTATAGTCCCGAGGCCCGATCAGCTCGATCATGTCGGGCGGCAGCGCTTGGGTCGCGCGGGCGGCGCTCGTGAGCAGATCGCCGTATAGCCAGAGAAAGGTCCCTTCAGACCCTGCGAACTGCATGAAGGTGAGCCCGACCGCGATGGTCACCAGGAGGCCGGCTTCGAAGCGTCCGAAGCGGCCGTCTCCCCCTGGATCATCGGGAGTCAAGAATGTGAGTGCTCGTTCGGTTAGACTCGACACTTGAGCGTTCAGTCCTCGTCTAGTTCGCCGCGCTCAGCCTTATCGAGCCAGGTCTGAATCTCCCGCTCGATGACCGCGATGGCTTTCTTCTTAAATACGCGAAGAACAAAGGGAACGTTGAGGTCTAGGTCGATGGACTTCGGACGAAGGTCCACAGCGCCCTTGAGGGTAATACCCTTCACAGAGAACTGAATACTGGCGCGTTGAGCGCTCGGCCACGACACCTTGGGTTGATACTCAGAGAATCGCTGAGCATAGCTTTGCAATGCCTGGTCAACGGCGCGTTTCGCCAAGTCGGCGTCGAGGCCGTGGGGGACAGCGTGCTTCACGGTGTATCTCTCCTCTGTTCTTCAATGGGCCCATACTGGTTGGACTGGCCTCGATGGTCAAGGTGGAGTCAGGTCAAACCGCATGAAAAAATCAGGCGTCCGTCTCGAACCATACCATTGCGCCGACAGCTTGACTGACCAGCATTGGCATCCGCTGGTCCAGCCAATCACGCCAGATTGTCCCGCAAAAGTGGGCTCTCTTAGATCGACGGCCCCCGCGTATTCCAGGTGGAGCGAGCCAACAGTGAAACTCACTTGAGGGCTGACGCTGTGAGTGCTTTCACCCACCGGTCCTACTACTCCCCGAAGAGGTGCATCAGGTAACTCGCTCCAAATAGGCAATTCACCCTTGGTGCCCATCTTTATATAGGATGCCCCCATACCTAGGGAGCCCATTTGACCGAGGTGAAGAGAGCTCCAGATGAAATCTACATCTTGTGTTAACCATCGGACTCCAAGACCGTGAGCGCGAATCAGCCCGCTGCTTCCCAATGAGGCGATGTGGAGTTCGCCATCAGTCGAGCGTCCGCCTTGTCGAAATCGAATATCGCTCAAGAGCCCAGGTCGGTGTAGGACACTCCTGAGGCTGACGCCGTGGATGTTCAGTTCGCGTCGTCGAACCCATGAGTCCACACGGTCAGCCGGCTGATAGGCTTGTGTCCAATGGGCGTCGACCAAGATGGACAGCTCATGTATCAGCGCCGACCACGCCCTCCGCCAGGTGAGTGATAACTCGCCACCCGCGCTTCCATAGCGGTCGGTTCGTAGCTCCGAAGGGCTCTGGTTGTGAGCGCTGAAACCGCCTCCGACATATGGCGTGATGAAGACCGGTCCTAGCCACACGGGAGCTTTAAGCTGGGCAGACATCTGGGCGAATCGGTAGAGCGCACCATCTGAACCGCGGCCATAGAGCAGGCGTCCCGCCAAGTTTGGTTCGACCGCAGAAATATCCGGTGACCAGATCCATCTACTCTCAATCCATCGTTCTGGGGCGTTGAGGGACTCTCTTCGACTGGTCTGACTCAAGTAAACCGTCGTGCCGACACCGTAGGTCTTGTCTCTTAAGTCGAGTCGACCAAAGAGGAAGGAGTCTCTGAACGCTCGCTCGCTCCAGATGTCTATGAAGTCGTTGCGATGGTTTGGGTGGGTGATCACTTCACCGCCCATGTTGAGCAAGAGTGGTCCAGGTGCGTGGATGATGGAGCCGTGACCACGGAGCTTCTGACCCACGAGGTCTATGTTCAGGTGATTGAGTGTGCTCTTGCGACCAAGCCAGCGCCCTTCGAGCCCAGCGATCGCCTCTTCAAGTCCATAGCTTCCTCCGCTGACAGTGAGATCGCTCTCATCGTTAATCGCCCAGTAAAGAGGCTGCTCCAGAGATAGCCCGGTGTCTCCTCTCCAGCCGATGGTCGGAGCCAGCAGGCCCGACCTTCGGCTCCCAAAGGGCGCATACCACTTGGGCACCGTTAAGACGGGGGTCGTGCTCAAAGAGAGCACTGGCCAATCTACCCAAGCGCCCTCTGCGTCGATCTCGGCCGATTTAAAGTCAACCATCCAAGACGGCTCGTCACAGTCACAGCGGGTGAACGATCCCCGAGTCACCTTCAAGCGCCGTTCGTCGAGAGAGGTCGTGACCTCAGCGCCCCGAATTCTCAGATTTGGCGCGGTCAGTTGGACATCACTGAGAGTCATCGAGCCGCTGCCTAGACAGAGCTTGGCGGAGCGCGCTTGAAGCTCCGTCTCAGCCCCCCATTTCACCTTCGCGTCTCCCATGTGAAGGGCCTTGGATGCGCAGCCGGGATCATCGACGAGTCGAAGCGCTTCGCCGCTGATTCGTGTCCGGCCATTTGAGAGAGAGAAAGGGCCCTTGGTACGAAGTACGCCTGGACCCAACTCTAGGGTCTCGGCTTCGAACTTGATGTCACCCGATAGTCCCAGTTGGAACAGCACAGCGATGGTGAGAAGAGAGTTCACCCGCGCACGATACTCACAGTGCAGGCCCAATTCATATACACCATCGGGCTCACCGGTTTATGATGCCGCAAATGATGGAACCTAGGAGCTGTTGATGCGTTTTGATCCGTTAGAAGAGGGTAAGAAAGCGACCTACTTTAAAATGATCGAGTGTATCGTCCCGCGGCCTATTGCCTGGATAAGTACTCTATCTGAAGATGGTGTACCCAATCTCGCTCCGTTCAGCTTCTTTACCGGAGTCACCTCCAGCCCACCAACCCTGCTCTTCTGCTCCGGAAACAAACGAGGCGGTACTCCTAAAGACACCCCCGCGAATATTATGGCGACTCGGGAGTTTGTCGTGAACGTCGTACCCGAGGTCATGGCTGGTCCTATGGTCCAGACGAGCGCTCCTTACTCCGACGATGTGAATGAGTTTGACGCGGCAGGCGTAACGGCAGCGCCGTGCGAACGCGTCGCTGCGCCGAGGGTCTTGGAGTCGCCCATCTCATTTGAATGCACTCTGCACAGTATCCAAGAAATCAAGGAGGGGGACCGGGTTACGTCGAGGATAATTGTCGGGCGAATAGAGCTCATTCATGTCGCCGACTCGGTGCTGGATACCGACGGTAGGGTCGCGATGGATAAGTTAAACGCGGTCTCCCGATTAGGGGGGCAATCTTATGCTCTGGTCGGGGAGACGTTCGACATCGGACGTCCAAGCATCTAGGGGATGAGTTACTGTGCTTGGGGGGTCGGTGTTTGGATGGTCGGTACGGTCAGGTTGCCCTGAGGAGGGCGGAAGTCTAGGAAGATATAATTACCTTCCTGGCGCAGGTCATACCCGACAATCTCTCTCAGTTTTATCGTCACTCGGGTGATGGACTTCTTTTTCTGAACCGCTTTTACTGAAAGCACAGCGGTGGGAAACCACGCCGTGTCGAGCAGGCGGCCGTCGTTTTTTGAGTGCAGCCGAGCGTTACTGAGCTCGATAATAACTTCGTCCGGATTACCGGGCACAATGTCATAGGTCGCCGGCTCCGTGCTCTGAATGAACACCCGACCCCCTTGACCAGCCATCTGAAAACCAACCCAGGTGATCAGACGAACAGCGCCTCGGCTTCGAACCTGCGATTTGCCTGGTGCTTGATCCTGTGCGCCCGGTTGAACGCCTAGATATGGGCCAAGCCGGTTAACTTCGGTGGACTTCGCTGTGTCTTCAGCCCAAGCGTCGCCCACACAGAACAGAACCAAAATGGCGAGCGCGATGCGCATCGCGGCCTCCTCGTTTGTGAACATACGGGTTCACAGCACTTTGAACCCCTCTCTTCATCTGGTACCACACCCAATATGAACAGTCGAGAACGGAGGTGACGTGCAGTTAGGCTTATTAGAGTCACTTTGGCCACAGCGCACGCCGAATGCCGCAGAACGCTCCTTGGAGTTTCATGCAGGCCGGTTTGCTCGTTGGCTGAACGTGGCAGGTGCCGAGCCTCGATTTGGGCTGGTCCTTTGCGCAGGCGACAAAGCTCGGCAGCGCTTTATCGAACATCTTGAGGCAGAGGGGGTTGATGTCGTCGTCACGACGGCGACAGATAAGAGACCGCTGCCCCGTGATCTGATGGAGCATCGAGGGGATCACTTCAATAAACGATTTTTCCTCATCGACGGTTTCGACAATTGCGACCGCTTAGATGTGCTGCGCACTCTGAATGGACAGCGTGGGCAGCTCAGGAGAATGACGACCTGGTGTGCCTTACTCATCGAGAGTCCTGAGACACTCGCGACTCTGTATGAGGTCGCGCCCGCGCTGATCGCAGATGTGATGCGACGGTGCCTTGTCGTGGACATGGATACAGCTGAGGAGCGCAGTACACCCGTTCCCGCACCACAATTGAACCGTTGGCGCAGAATGGGCGCTATCGCTGAGCTGGCATTTCATACGGCGGTGACCGGCGGTGAGACGGCTGACTATCATGATATCGCGAGACTCTTTCGGACTGGCTACGGCACGAGTGTTGGGCCACCCTACGCAGAAGGGCTCGCCGCATGTATGTCCGTCTGGAGTGGGCGAGACGACCTGGAGCAACCGCAGCACTCGCCGGTTCAGATGTCGGCGCTGGCAAGACACGGAACGCTGGCCGGCCTTCCGGATTCTTTGGTAGATCAACATCTCGCACAGAGACCATTTTGTAGAATGGCGGCTCAGAGGACTGCTCAGAGCGAGGCGGAGGCAATCGTCCTCACCGCACAACGTCAGCCGGACAAGATCGTGGAGTCTCCCGCGACCGTGAGCGACAAGATCAATCAGGAGTGGGGAGAGACCCCCTGGGGACCAGTCCTCGCGGCGCTCGTCTCGGCTCAAGTCGCAGCAGGACAGCGGAATCTAGCAGCCTGTGGCCAAGCGTTGACAGAGCTCTTGAACGAGGGACAGAAGCCTCAGGTCGCTCCTGAACTCTATTTTAACGCCCTCGAGTATCGAATCCGTTTTGATGTCGGTCTGAGTAGGCGGAGCGATGCCCGCGCCAACCTGAAACGTCTCGAAGAGTTGATGTCACGATTGCATTCACCTCTGTATGATGGGCGAACCCATCTGATCCGAGGCGATTTCATCGTCGCTTTGGACCCTGTGATGGCTAAGTCGGAATATCAGTCGGCGGAGCGATTGTTTTCAGCGCATGGGTACCCAGAGTGGTCGGCGACGGCCCTTCAACGACAGGAGCGTGTGAGATGAGGTTGGTGGTTCTCCTAGCGTTTGGGGCATCGACACTCTTTGGATGCCAGCGGCCCATCCCATCTGGGCCCCCCGAGGCTGTGGTGTATTTGAAGGCTCTGACAATCACAGACCGAACGCCAGCCTCGACTCGCCCAGTCACCCTCGATGGTGAAATGTTGCGGACGACGATCCGTAGCAGCTTCGAGTCAGCAGGTATGACGATCAACCCACCGGGGAGTCCAGGTACCGAGCAATGGGCGGACTTCGTCTCATCCCGAGCTGCCGCCGGTAAGCCCCGTCCAGGCGCTCTCTGGCCTGTTCGTGTCGACCTCTCGGTTATCTACGGTCTACAGTCTCCGGATGGTGTGGCGTCCAATCTGATGAACGCTCCAGGTAAGATGGTCTTGATCGGTGCTGCAGCGATTCGACTACCCGGAGAGACGGAGTCAGTTCATGAGCGCTTTGAGATTGGTGACGGAAGTGAGTTCAAGGGAGATGAGGCGGCTTATCGAGCACACCTTAAGCGATGGCTCGTCAACGCAGCTAAGCGCGTTGGGGCGCGTCTGGTCGAGAAGGTTGCTGTATATGAATTACCAACGCCTGAGCTGATCAGCGCACTGTCTGATGAGAGTCGTCATCGTCGTTTGGACGCTGCTGAGCGTGTGGCAATGCTTCGTCATCGTTCCGCTGTAGAGACGCTGGCTTCGAGGCTTGCGTCGGAGCAGGACCGCGCGGTTAAGCTTCGCGTGGTGGGGGCGCTCGCTGAGATTGGCGACGACCGAGCCGCCCAAGCTCTGATCGCCGCTGCAGATCCGAGAGATCGAGAATTGCTTAGAGCGATCGTCGATGCACTCTCGGTCGTCGGAGGACAGCGCGTCGCAGAGTTCTTTCAGATCATGTCGATGCATGACTCCGTTGAAGTGCGCGAGTTGGTCGAGGGTGCGATGAAACGACTCAAGAGAAAGCGTCAAGAAACCCCAATTAAAGCCTCTCCGAGGAGTCAAAGTGGCACGCGGTAAGTTTATTGTTTTTGAAGGTCTGGATGGGGCAGGAACCACGACCCAGTGTAGGTTGCTCAGTGAGTGGCTCCGATCGCATGGGAGACGTGTTCATGAGACCGCTGAGCCGAGTGAGGGACCGATAGGTCGGATGATTCGGCAGGTTCTGCGGGAGGAGCAGCTTGGTGCCGACGATCTGAGAATGAACGCTCAGTCTATCGCAGCGCTGTTCGCTGCGGACCGAGCGGACCATCTAAAATCAGAGATCGAGCCCGCCCTCAACGACGGTGTAGACATCATCTGTGATCGGTACGTCCATTCGAGCCTAGCCTACCAGGGCAGCGAGATCGATCTAGAGTGGGTCGCGTCACTCAACTCTGTGATGCCGGCTCCTGATCTTATTATCTTCGTCGAGGTTCCGGTCGCGGTCGCTGGTGCCCGACGGGCCGCCCGTGACGATGAAGCTGAGATTTACGAAGCGGATGTATTTCAGGCGAAGGTTGCCGCGGGATACTTGACGGCACGGTCCATGCGCCCCCATGACCCGGTCGCCACGATCGATGGCGCTGGCAGCGTGGAGCATGTACAAGACGAGATAAGACGCGTGATTATTGAGCGTCTTGGTTTGCTAGAGTGAGGTTTTACGTACCATGAGAGTGTACCTAGTTCTGCTTATGCTGCTCGGGGCCGTCAGCGCAGATGCGGCCCCTAAGGCGAAGCCCATCGTCATCGAAAACACGATGACCCGAGGCCACCTCAACGCGGTTGTACAGAAGGGCCCCCAACGATTTATCGCGACCATTCGGGTCGATCCCGTCATGGACAAGGGGCGTTTTGTTGGCTATCGCCTGGTCGGGATCGCCGCGGACTCTCCAATGGCGAGCGGTGAGAATATTCGCCCTGGCGATGTCATCGTATCAGTCAACAAAGAGTCTCTAGAGCGACCAGAGCAGTTTATGCGTGCCTGGGACGTCGTTCGTAACGCGGCTTCGCTTGATGTACTGATCTTGCGCGGGAACCAGCGATATCTGTATCGCTGGAAGATCGCCCCTTAGGAGATCTGTCTTGACGAGAACTTCACTGGTGATGCTGTTCGTGACTGTGGGCAGCCTAGTGTCTTCAATGGCGTTCGCCAAGCCTGTGGTCGCGGTCATCGAAGCGGGGACAGACAGGGTTGAGATCTCACTTGAGAGACTGAACCTTTATCTCAAAGAGAACCCGAGTCTCGCTCCAAAGATCGCGCTGAATCAGATCATAGAGTTTGAGCTGATCGCAGCCCAGGCGCGGGAGGCAGGTCTACAAAACTCTCCAAGCGTCGAGATCGCCACAGCAAAGACGATGGTTGGGCTGTATCTGAAGCAGGCGTTTGAACCGCTCTGGAGCAAGGAGAACATTCCGGACGAACTGCTTAGGACGTCATACACCCGGAACCGTCGAATTTTTAACCATCCGGAGCTCCGTAAGGCGGTTCACGTCATCGTTACCAAAGAGAGTAAGTTTCCAGAGGATCCGGCCCTTGCCGAGGCGGCGAAGACCATAGCCGACCGAGTTTTCGCTCATTACTCAGCCTCTCCGCCAAAAGACATGGAAGAGTTTCAGCGCCGCGCAAAGACGATGAAGACATGGGGAGAGGATGTTGGCCTCCAGGTCGAGTTACAGGATCTGAACCGGTTCGCTAAGAGAGGGCGATACTCAAGTAACTTCACAGAGCCTGTCTTTGCGGTCTCCGGGGAGAAGGTGGTGATGCCCGTCTTTAAGACCGAATTCGGCTATCATATCGTTTGGATTGAGGCTGTGACTCCGGCTCGTAGTGACTCGTTTGAGGTGGTACGCGAAGAGATTCTCGACAAAATTACGCCGGAAGTTCGCTCCATGAAGCTCATCGCGCTGACGGATCAGCTCTCAGAGCAATATCCTCCGATCAATAGAGGGGTAGGCGCGCGTCGTTTGATGAACGCGCGCCCCTTGGTCGCTTTGGAGTTTGGAGAGGAAGAGTGACGGAGAGGAACCCGGGCGTCTTTATCCAAATCGGGGTCCCTGCTAATCTCGTCGGGTAGTTCGAAAGGGCTTTGAATGCGATCTGCGACCACGACAAACGCCATGAATAGATTCATCGGCTTAATCTGCTTGGCATCTCTAGCCACGCATAGCGCGGCTATGGGCGAAGCTGCGGCTCAAAACGCTCCGTCTATGGCTGTAGATTCGGTGAC
The DNA here is from genome assembly GCA_937902595.1 of uncultured Myxococcales bacterium. Classification (GTDB taxonomy): domain Bacteria; phylum Myxococcota_A; class Bradymonadia; order UBA7976; family UBA1532; genus UBA1532. The sequence goes on along the minus strand of CALELH010000114.1, from coordinate 58 downwards.
CGGTGCGAGCCCCAGCTTTGTCGAGCAGGGCAGCCAAGTTAATTTGTGGGTCGTCGGT
>CALELH010000113.1 GCA_937902595.1 uncultured Myxococcales bacterium | reverse complement strand
GACGTCGACACGCCCCCAGGTCTCGATAGCCGTTTCGACGATCTTCGCGCCGTCCTCAACGGAGTCGTAATTGGCGACGGCTTCCCCGCCGGCTTCCTTGATCTCAGCGACTACTTGGTCCGCTGCGCTTGAGCTTTGACCAGCTCCGAACGCTGAGCCTCCGAGGTCATTTACGACGACCTTGGCGCCACGCGCCGCAAACATGAGCGCGTGAGCGCGGCCCAAGCCACCCCCAGCGCCGGTGACGATGACGACCTTATCGTCAAACCTAATCCCTAGACCCATGATCCCCTGCTCCTTTACGCCACACCGCTGGTGACGCTCTTGCTCCGAACGTCACTACGAGTCTGCGCGATCTGTTCGGTACCCCTGTGCGAGTGGGCCCCTTGAGCACCGCGATGGTGCTCCCCCAAGGACCAAATCGGATCCGCAGCTTACGTTATTTCTCACGACCTGTGTGGTGTTTTGTGATCGGATAACCCTCCCTCACCGAGGATCGCCGGACAGTAGAGTCGCTACCACCGCCCTGTCTGCTCACCTTCCTGCGAGGCAGCGCGCCTCCACAGCGCTAGATCCTGAGAGCGTCCAAATGTATTATGGGTCGGGTTTCAAAGAGGGGGCCCCAATCACCCCTAGAAAAGAACGTAAACACAGTTAAATCTGCTGTACGGTAGATTAAATGTATGGCATAACGCGCGTCGGTTGAACCCGGGAGGTTTCCCCCGGAGAATCAAGTAGAAGGTAAGTGATATGCAGATCGAAGCGACAAACATCGCTGAGCAGAAGAGCATTAATGGAGCGGATTTCCCGCTCGTGCTCTCCGCGGCTCCGGGCTCCGAGTGTACGCAGTCCAACTTCCTCGCATGGATCAATGAGAACCAGCGCGAGATTCGTGACCTCATGGTGAAGCATGGCGCGATCTTGTTTCGTGGATTTCCCGTCGACGGCGCAGAGGCCTTCGAGGCCGTATTGGACGCCGCCGAGTTCGTGAACATGCCCTATGTCGGAGGCGCTGCCCCTCGCGAGCAAGTGACGAAGGGCCGAATCTTAACGGCCAATGAGTCTCCTCCCGATCAGCCGATCCCATTTCACCATGAGATGGCGCAGGTTCCGAACCCGCCTGCCTACGTCTTCTTCTACTGCGATATCGCTCCGGCGACTGGTGGCGAGACGGCCATCGTTCACTCCCATCGGGTCTATGAGCGCTTCGTGGCCGCGAACCCAGAGTTCGCTGCCAAGATCGAGGCGCTTGGAGTGAAGTATATTCGAGTGATGCCCGAGCAGGATGACGCGACGTCACCGATCGGCCGATCTTGGCGCTCGACTTTCCTCACCGATGAACGTGCCGGCGCAGAAGAAAAGATGCGCTCCCTTGGCACAAAGTGGCGTTGGCAGGATGACGGGACTCTTTACACAGAGACCGCGGTGGTACCGGCCATCCGAACCGAGCCTCGCTCCGGGATGAAGACGTTCTTCAACTCGGTCGTCGCAGCGTACACAGGCTGGACCGATTCAAGGAATGACCCGAAGAAGGCTGTCGTCTGTGGTGACGATTCCCCCGTCGATGGTGAGGCCGTCATTCAGACTGGTGCAGCGATGGCTGAGGAGTGTGTCGCGTTCCGGTGGCAGGAAGGGGACGTGCTTCTGGTCGACAATAGCCTCGTGATGCACTCACGCCGTCCCTATGAGGGTCCACGTCGGATCCTGGCATCTATCGCCACCGGCTGATAGACAGAGATGTCGCGTGATGGTCAGTTCGAAGCATCACGTCAGACAGGAGACGACAGCAGCCCAGCACCTACGAATACGGAGCATCTAGTGTCTGAGACGAAACTCTTTCCGCGTCATCTGGTCATCAGACTGGTGATCGGCTTCGCGGTGATCTTTGGTCTCGCTGTGCTGTGCGGAATGTTTCTAATGGAGCCTCTGGAGAGGCTGGGGACTGCGGCGGTGACGCAGTTTGGTCTCCTGGGCCTATTCGTAGCGATCCTTCTCATCGACTCCTTTCCAACCCCAATGAGTTACGCGCCTCTCTTACTCCTCGCTATCCAAGGGGACGTGCCCGTCCTGATCGTGTTTGCGACGGGCTCTTTGGCGAGCATGTGTGGTGGTATGATCGGGTACGGCATGGGTCGCGCCGTAGGTCTTCCGAAGAAGATTGAAGGCTGGCTCGAGGATAATCATCCAGAGCAGTTTGCTCTGCTGAAGGAGCACGGCGCTTGGGGCGTCGCAGCCGTGGCCGCTTTGCCGCTGCCGTTCGCCTTAGGGACCTGGACCGCAGGCGCGATGCGTGTGAAGTTTCTTGGGGTTGTGCTCGCGTGCCTCGTTCGCATTCCTAAGACTGGTTTCTACGTCGCCCTGATTATGGGTGGCCTCAAGTTGGGAGGTGGTCAATGAATCGCATATTCCACGTCGTCAGCAGCGTTGTGCTCGTCCTGAGCCTCTCGGCGATCGGTTGCCAATCTCCGCCTGAGGCGCCGAGCGACCTTGAGTCTTTATTGGGATTCTTGTTCCAGCATATGGATGACGAGGACCCTGCGGCGCTCGCGGAGGGACTCGAGAATCTGCATGAGTGGTTTCAGGATGATGATCAGTTGCAGCGGGCTAGGGAGGGCTTTCTGATCAATAACCTGCCCGCCGAGTCGCTCGAAGGTCTAGACGACCGTCAGCGGAGCCCTTCGGGTCTCGAGGGGATCGCTGTCGCCGCCAAGAGCCCCTTTTGTGCCAAGGCGCTTGCGGGTCTCCTGACATGGCAGGACTTTGGGCAGCTCCTCGACAACTTCGACCTTTATGAGCGGACCTTCACCTCGGATCCGACCTGCTTTGGACCTCGTGAATGCCTCGCTGTTGAAGCCGACAGTCACACAAAGTCCGCCTGGGCCGGCATCGTCGATATGGAGTCGCGTTATAGCATTCAGTATCGCTGGGTGGAGACCAGCGTCGGATGGATGATGCTGCAGAGATTTTGGCTCAAGGACCCAGTGAACGGCGACCAATTTGAGGTCAAGATGAAGGCCAACTACTACATCGGCGTGATCATGGCCGATGGTGGGCGATCGGCCCAGCCTGTCTCACCGGCCTTTCGAAACGCGGCGAACGGGGTCGTGGGCCGGTCGGGTGTCGATATCGACGCGGCTCAGGAGGCCCTTGGTAAGGCCGGCTCGCTCCGGATTCACGCGAACTGGTTCAATGTGGACACTGGGGTTATCACGCTGCCCAAAGCGACGATTCGTTCGACTTTAATACGCAACCAAGTCAACGACTCGACCCGGCATGATGACTGGCTTGAGGGGCACCCAATGATGGTTGACTGCCCCGCAGTTGACCCAATGGACGGGGACTCAGGCGGCGCCGGCGGCGCTGGCGGCGCGGGAGGTATGGCTCAATGAGTCTCTTCAGACGAACGATGCTCATCCTCATCTCAGTGACGTCACTAGTGGTGCCAAGCTGGGCGGCTGACGAGGAGCCCACAGCGGGTCCCGAAAAGGTGCCGGTCTTTGAGGAGGCTAAGACAGTGGAGGCGGTTTCGGCGGCTGCTAAGAGCCCGGAGGCTGCGCCCAAAACACCTAAAGTCGTTGAGGCAGTGGCTGCGGGGCCAGCCCCACGCACAGGCTTTAGTATGAACCTTGGCCTCGCCCTCGCGACGTGTCTACCCAGCGGTGAAGCGGACTGCAGTAACACGTACCCAGGGCCGTCTCTGAGCGCGGCGATGGAGGTGCGCTTCTGGTACCTTGGCGTCGCCCTCGAGTACGACTATGGCTGGCACGTCGTCGGCGGGTCCGGCTCCGAGAACGTCAGCAGCACAACCATGCACATCACCCCTGTTCTTAAGGGGTACTATCCGATGGAGAACCTCGAGCTCTTTCTCGGTTTTGGTATGGGCTACTCGTCCATGAGCGTCAGTGAGAGCAGCTCTGAATCCCTCGCCTCTTGGACCACTCTCGGGCAGGGCACTAAGCTCACTGGTGGGGTCTGGTATGACCTCGCTCAATGGGGCATGCCGAAGGGGTTTAGCCTGGATGTTGTCGCGAACCTCTTCCTCAATTTTG
>CALELH010000112.1 GCA_937902595.1 uncultured Myxococcales bacterium | reverse complement strand
CGGTTCCAAAGGAAAGGGGCGTAAAGCCCGTAAGAAAACGAAGAAAAAGAAGAAGAAGTCTTCAAAGAAGGGAACTCTTAGCTTCGATGAGGATGATGGCTTCTAGTGCATAAGGGCCTGGCCAGGTGTATTTATCTGGGCTCTATCGCTACATGAGCGCTTAGCAAACTAAATTGGTGATGGTGCAATTTGCCGCACTTGTGGGGGGTCCCTAAAAGCGGCTATTGCACCGTAGGCGTATATCTCCGATACTGCGCTGTCCCTACGTGGGAACCTCTTATCTGAACGGGATGGGAATGACTGAAGAGAATCAGAACTCCGACGGCGAAGATCAGGTGAACGACGACGCTGTTGAAAGCGGCGAAGGCACGACTGAATCAGGTGATGTAGCGAGCGCTGCTGCGGACGAAGGCGTAACCGCTGAGTCTAGCGAGCAAGAGCAAGCTGCAGAGGCGAGCGTCACCGAGACTACTCCAGAGGCAGCTCCTACGCCGCCCGCTCCTAGCGGGGATGAGGAGACATTTGTCACCTGGCCGGTCGAGAAAGATCACGGCAGCGTCACTCGGATGCTCACGCAGGATGCGCCAGACGTAGACCTCAGTGATGAAGAAGAGGTCAGCGGCGGCGGGATGAACTTGGTGCTCGTTCTGCTCATCATTGCAGCGGTCGTGGGCGGTGTTTTCCAATTGAGAATCGTGTCCTCAGCCGAGGCGCTCGAGGCTAAGCGCATTGAGCGAATTGCTAAGGAAGAGGCGTTTCTCAAGGAGCAGCTCGCGAAGCAGAAGAAGTACGGTGTACTCCGGATTGAGAGTAATCCGTCTCAGGCTGTAGTGGTTAAGGATGGCGAAGCCATTCAGGTCGAGGTAATGCCGACCGCAGCGGCCGCTGTACCTGCGGGTGGAGATGCTCCACCGGCTCCTGGAGCAGCAGCGCCAGCGAAGGCGCCTGCTGCAGCGACACCGACGCCAGCAGCGCCAGCAGCGCCAGCAGCGCCAGCAACAGCGGGTGCTGCAGGTGGTGTCAAGGCGGGGATGACCCCGATGAACATCATGAACCTGGACATCGCTCAGACGTATAAGTTTCGAGTAGAGAAGGCTGGTTATGAGTCCTTTGAGTTCAGCATCGCTGAGCACTTGTGGACAAAGGATCCGACGACTAACGAGTACAAGTTCTTCAAGTCCATCGAGTTGACCCCGATCAACTGCGAGTATTGGTTCCTCTATGACGCTAAGCAGCGTCGAGAGATGAAGTTTCCTGGTAAGTGCACCAAGAAGCCTGAGAAGACCTGCTCTACGGACGATGACTGCAAGGACAATGGCCCTTGTGATAGCGCGCCCGGTAAGGCGGAGTGCATCGCGCACTACGACAACGCTGTAGCGCGGGGCACTGCTGTCACGGATTGTACGTGTAAGCTGCCTCCAGAGTTGACTGCCCCGCAGTAGCGATTGCTCACGTCTCATGGAGCGCGCTGGTAACCCGGCGCGCTCGCGTCATTGCACCTAACCGATCCCACGATTAAAGATGATGAGAAGGCCATCTGCCTCGATGGAGGCACTAGCGCCGATCGGACGTGGTCGGTCTGTCGGGACCGCTAAAAGAGTTGGTAACCGAGGGATATAGATACGCCTAGTGGGAGCGAGAAATCATTGGCAGCCGTTTGGAACGCAAACGCTGCGGTGCTCGCCCTAGCGATGAGATAAATAGGCTTCGCCAGCATGACTCGGGCTCCAAGAGACGCGCCACCACCGACAGACCAACTGGCATCGGAACGATCGAAGTCTCCATCAAAATCACACAGGGTTGTGGGCACCTGGTCCTCTTTTGAAAAGTATTTGCATGCGACCGTCGTCGTGATGAGCACTGGGCTTTGGTAGTCGACCTGCAGGCCGATGTGGCCAAAAAGACTCCATCGGTTCCATTCAATTTGGGAGCCTGCACCAAAGCGAACTCTGACGGTGTTCAGGTCCTTTCGTAAATGCTCGTGGTGGTCTCGCCCGCTGGACGCAAGCTGTAGAGAGGCTTCAAGGCTGAGTTTGTCTGCAACGATTAGGGTACTATTCGTCTGCACCGCAAAGTGAGGTACCAGGCCGACGGGTGAGTTCGCATAAGCGAAAGCGCCGAAGCCTGTATCCAGAAAGAGTCGACGGCCTCTCATATTTTCAGGCGCGTAGCCGAAGGGGAGAGTGGCGAAGATGCGACTGGCGAGTCGGCTACCATCAGCTTGGGGGTCCTGCGTCCGCTGTAGCCGCTCTACCTGTCGACCCTGCGGAGTACGGATTACGATGACCGCTTCATCCTTCGACAAGTAGGTTCGAACCGACGTGCGAATGTTTGCTCGCTTACCCGAAGTTTCGGCGAGCAGGTCACGCATAAGAACTGCATCGCCTGCCTCGATGAGGCTCCGACGTGCCGCCTCGAACGCCTTCACGGCGTCGGCACGATCAAAACCCTTTCTCATTCTGATGGACGGCTGAATCAGGAGGGTCTTCTTAAAGGCATCTCTGGCGTCGGTAAGATGTCCTGCCTCAAGTAGCGCTTGGCCAAGGGTGAGCACGATGCGCGCGAGCTGCAAGCTGTCCTCTTGGTAATATTCAATCTCCACCAGGAGCTTTATGGCGCTCTTAAGTTTGTCTATGGCGCTCTTAAGGCGAACCTCTCCGTAGGCCTCCTTGCCCCATTTAGCGCGCTCCAAGGCTTCAGCACGATTGACTGCATAACGGCGCCGTTTTCGGATCCCATCGCGCACGACCTCGGGGAGATACAGCTTGAGGTTAGCGTACTTTTGTAGCTCTCCACTTAGATTGCTCCAGAGAGGGTCTTCGAGAGCGCTCTGGTGGACCTTACTATTCTCCAGGCCGGCAAACGTTATCGGTGGGTATAAGAGCACCTTCGTTCGTCGAAACTCATCACTCAAAGGATGAGATAACCGAGCGGTGTCGCTCTGGGTTTTCCCCCACGCAGTACTGAAGGAGATGACGAGCATAGCGACGATACTCAAGAGACGAATGCCAGGGGTAGTCATGGGCGATTAATGTCCCTGCATTGAGTTCTGGTTCGGCCCACGACGAGCTCGAACTGCACTTCCCGGTCGGGCTCATTCCCGCAGCTCGTCGTGCCGACTAGCTGGCCGTCGACCTCCTCCAAGCGAAAGCGTCGCACAGGGCACTCGCATTGGGAGCACTCACCTCGGCCGACGCCGCTCAACTCAAGATTACATTCATCTTGCGGCTCGAAGAGTCCGAAGCTGATCTTCTCATCGACGACCCGCCCACCCTCTATAAAGAAGCAGCCACATTCATAAGACCGCTGAATGCTGTCGAGTCCATCTTGTCGCTTGTAACGAACCACGGTGCCCGTGATCGTTCTTCCATATCGACCAAGGTGGAGTTCATATGCGGTTTCGTGACATCCAACGTCATCGGTGTCGTCGCATGTGATCTCTCGCCAGACGCCGGAAGATGTCCGCTCCGATCCGCAACTCATGGTCATAAAGCAGAGGAGGAGCAGGCCGAACAGCGTGGTTATAGGATGCTTAAACAAGAGGCTGGTCTAGTTCGTTGTGTTGACCCAATGGTGTCACGATTAACGGCCACCATCAATTTCGGTTACGGAGACCTGTGAGTAGCCGTCTGAAGTGACTATTCAGGGCCCCGAAGATCGAGCTTCTTCAGGAGATATTCGGCGCTCTTTCGATGTATGCCTGCTGTCCGCGCGGCAGCGCTAACATTGCCGCCTGTCTTCTCGAGGAGCCGTGTCCAATATGTTCTCTCGAAGGTCTCAACGAGTCGAGCTTTGGCATCTTTGAATGGAAGGCTTACATCTAATTGGTCGAAGGCAACGCCTGCCGCGTCGCTCTGATCTGTGGAGTTTGTCTGCGTATCGCCGAAGCTGGGCGGCACCAAGTGCTTGGTCTCCAGGCGATCACCGGTCGCCAATAAGGCTGCCCGTTCAACAAAGTTACGCAGCTCTCTGACGTTCCCGGGCCATGAATGGTTCTGTAGTTTCAGGATCGTGTCATAGCCGACCTGTACCTCTGGTGCGCCTCTGTCGACGAGTTCTTTTAGAAAGTGTTGCACCAACATTGGGACATCATCCCGTCGTCTACGCAGCGGAGGCAGCACAATCCTGATGACCGCGATCCGGTAGAAAAGGTCTTGGCGAAACTGACCAAGTTCGACCTCTTTCTTCAAGTTGCGGTTGGTCGCCGCGACGATTCGGGCGTCCACGGCGATCTCCTTATCGCCGCCTACCCGTCGGATCGTTCGTTGCTCGAGGGCTCTGAGAAGCTTAGGCTGCAGGTCGAGGGGCAACTCTCCGAGCTCGTCAAGAAAGAGGGTACCACCGGACGCGCGCTCAAAGGCGCCCGCTCTCTCTGACGTTGCTCCAGTGAAGGCACCCTTGACGTGCCCAAATAGCTCGCTCTCAACCAAATTGGGAGCTACGGCAGAGCAATCAAAGACAATGAAAGGGCCCGCGGTTCGCTGAGAATGTGTATGAACCGCGTCGGCGATGAGCTCTTTTCCCGTCCCACTCTCACCTTCCACGAGTATGGTCATATCCGTGGGCGAGACACGCTCCAAGATCGCGAAGATCTCTCGCATCGCTGGCGATTGCCCCATCGTCTTGCCGAAGCTATTACTCCGAGCGAGACGAATCTCTACTTCCTCTTTGCCAAGGCTGAAGCGAATTATGTTCTCGCCAATCTTGATGAGGCAGCCCGTGTTTAGATAGATGTCATGGGCGCGCAGCTCGTTGACGAGGGTACCATTCTTACTGTCTTCGTCGATGAGCCGGTGGCCGATAGCGTCAGCCTCGATTCGAGCGTGAATACGGCTCGTGGTCGGGTCATTAAGTTCGAGTTCACAATCAGGGTTTGTTCCTAAGCGTGTCACTCGTTTTGAGGCATCAAGCACCAGGCCTTTGTCCGGCCCTTCGATGACCTCAAGATGATAGGTTCTCG
>CALELH010000111.1 GCA_937902595.1 uncultured Myxococcales bacterium | reverse complement strand
TCTGCGATGACGACCGAGATGGCGACACCGTCGCCAACGACGCCGACAACTGCGCTGATGTCGCGAACCTAGACCAGGCCAACTTGGACAATGACGCGCTGGGTGATGCCTGTGATGATGACCGCGACGGCGACACCGTGGCCAACGCCACTGACAATTGTCCCGACGACGCCAATGAGGACCAAGCGGACGGCAATGAGAATGGCATCGGTGATGTCTGTGACTTCGACCCCGACGAAGACGGGATCGCCTCTGGGGAGGACAATTGCCCCGAGGTGGCTAACGTGGGTCAGGAAGACACTGACGAAGACGGCACGGGCGACGCCTGTGACCCGGACATCGACGGCGACAACGTGGCGAATGGGGCAGACAATTGTCCCGGCGTGGCCAACGCCGACCAAGCTGACGCTGACGCTAGCCTGGGCCGCATCTGGAACATCGAGGGCGCGGCCCGCGCGTTCGGTGACGGCGCCATGGAGGTCGCCTTGGCTGACGACGACGCGACGGGCGCCATCGAGCTGGGTTTTGACCACACCTTCTATGGGGTGGAGTACGACTCGGTCTACATCGGCTCCAACGGCGTCCTGTCCTTTACAGGCCAGGAGGCGGATAGTTACGCGTCGAGGGATCTCCTCTCAATGGGAGATGCAGACGGTCTAGTGGCCGCGTGCTGGACCGATCTGGTAGGGAATACGGTTCGCTTCGAGCTTCAAGGTGAGGCGCCCAATCGCGAGTTTGTGGTCGAGTGGGATGCCCGTGGCTTTTCTGGTGACGGCGCGGCCGCTCAGATCGTCATTCGCGAGCAAGGTGGTGGGGAATTCTTCGTCGCTCGCTGCGACGATGGCCGTCAAGGCATCGAAGACGCCGAGGGTGAGAACCGCGTTGTGGCCGGCGATGTTCTTGCCGCAGCTGAGTTTACTTCGGCCGCGGTCTCAGACGGCGCAGGCGACGCCTGCGACACCTGTCCGAACACGGTGAATGAAGACCAGACTGACACCGACGGTGACGGCTATGGCGACATCTGCGATATCTGTCCCAACGTCGCTGACGCGGACCAGGTCGACACCGACTCCGACGGCGAGGGTGACGCCTGTGACAACGACGACGACAACGACGGCAGCGGCGATGACATCGACAATTGTCCGTTGGTCTCTAATCCAGATGGCAGCGACATCGATGAAGACGGGGCCGGTGACGCCTGTGACGACGACGACGACGGAGACGGCGTCGCTGACGACGCAGACAACTGTCCGACGGTCGCCAACGCAGACCAGGCTGATGACGACGAGAACGGTCGTGGTGACGTGTGCGAGGCGGTTGGATGCGACATGTCCTACGACTTTGAAGACGGCTTCATCCCTGATGCATTCGAAACCGGTGGTGCCATCGGTTTCGATTTCGCTCCGGGTACCGGTCGCGGTGGTGAAGGTTCGGCGGCGCAGTCCGGCGCTATCACCCATAGCCAGGAGTCGACCATGAGCCTGACCATCGACGCCGACGAAGGCGCGACCCTGTCCTATTGGTACAAGGTGAGCACCGAAAGGGGATGGGATTCTTTGTTTGTCTTCGTGGATAATGTTCCGGTCGTGGAGCACACCGGTGTGGTGGGCTGGACCGAGGTCATCTTCGAGCTCGGCCCCGGTGAGCACACCATTGTGTGGTCTTACCAGAAGGACAGCAGCGCGGACGGCGGTCAGGATACCGTCTGGATCGACGACGTGTCCTTCGTGAACGCCTGTCTGCCCTAAGGTGAGACCTCTGCGGAGCGCTCCCTCGTGTTGAGGAGCGCTCCGCTCTTACCTCCGAACCACCAAATCATTCATGGCGGCCGTCGCTCGCTTCGCTGAGGGGTGGTCTCTCATCGACTTCGTGGACAGCCCTCTTCTCGTAGCGCTGACATTGGTGAGGTCGCCAAGCCGAATCCGCTCTTCGGTCATCTCACACCTTAAGCGTGGGCGTGCAGCGGTGCTTTGATGTTGTTCCAACTTGCACCCGAGGCCGGTTTTGGGTCATGTTTGGCCATCCCGTTAAATGGCTCGGCGAGAGTGATGCGTAAACTGTTCGTCATCGTGATGTGCCTCGGTGTGGTTGTCATTGGTTGTGGTAAGGACCTCTCAGACGACTCAGACCCGATCAACTCTGTGGATTCTGGGGGGGGATCGGATGTGGACGCTGGAGCAGGACCGCTGCCATTTAACCCAAAGGCAGATCCGATTATCCCGGGTCAGGAGCAGGTCTTCTCGGTGGCGCGTGCGCGCTGTCAGATCGTTATAGATCGCTTTCTCGGCACTGAGGAAGCGGTCGGCCGTCAAGTCTGGACCTACGACGACATCGGAAACATGAGCTTGGCTGAATATGATGATGGCGCGGATGGCACCGTGGATAGGCGAGTCGCGAGGACCTTTGACGGCCCTGATCAGCTTGTGCGCGAGGAGGATGACAGAGACGGCGACGGCATCCCGGACACGCGGGTCTTAGTCAGCTATGAGGATGACGGACGCGTGATCTCTCTCCACGATTCAGACGCGGATGGCATGGCAGAGCGACGACGAGAGAGGATCTATGCTGGAGATCTACTCACTGAGGAGTCTTGGTACGAGGTGGGAGATGAGACCCGGCAGAGTCGGGTGACCTACACCTATGATGCAGAGGGTCGGCCCACATCGAATGAGCGATTCGAAGGCGACTCGGTGGAGCCGGCGGTGCGGACTACCTGGTCTTACGATGGTCGAGGTCGACTTCTGGAGTTGGGCCAAGATCTTGGAGCCGATGGTCAGATCGAGAACCGGGTGTCCTATCGCTACGATGAGAGCGCGCGGTCTCGAGAGGGAGACACCTTGGACGAGATCGGAACCCTCAGGGGTCGGGTAACGGACACCTATGATGGTGAGAACCGCCTCATTGAGCGCCTGGTCGATATCGGTGGGGACGGCCAAGTTGAGCAGACGACCCGATACACCTACGAGGGCGTACTTCTCATGGCCGTGAGTGACACAGAGGGAGATGCGGGCGGCGTTGAGACTCGCTTCGCCTATGATCGCTTTGGATATCTGGATCGAGCTTCTGTGGTCCGATCCGCGGTGACCGAGGTGCGTGACTTTACACATCACTGTCGCAGCCTGCCGGCTGAGAGCGAGCGCTGATGCGTGCGTCGCCGAGCCGTTCGAGCGTGCTTTGGCGCACACTATCTCTCGGTGTCGTCTGTGGCCTCGTGGGGTGTCTCAGTGATCCGACGCTGCTCGATTGCTCTCACTTTCCTGATGACCCAGCCTGTCAGAGTCGCGCTCTTGATGCGCAACTAGGGCCCGATGTTCCTGATCTTGGTTTAACTGACGCTGAGCGGCCGAGCGTCGACATGATCGTAGACGGGGCGAGCGAGTGTGTACCGGGCGAGACCCAGATGTGCGAGCTGGATATCGACGCCTGTGGCGGTGCGCACCGGGTGTGTAGCGAGGGCGGGACCTGGGGAGAGTGCGAGCCTCTTATGCGTCCGAGCGACGAAGAGTGTAATGGGCTCGACGATGACTGTGACGGCGAGATAGATGAGCATGTCTCCCGCGTGTGTGGCTCGGCTTTAGGCGCCTGCGAACAGGGGCGCTCGTTGTGTGTCGAAGGGGAATGGGGAGCATGCGACAGCCCGGTGATGCCTGGAGACTTGAGTGAGCGCTGCAACGGCGTAGATGATGACTGCGATGGAACGACGGATGAGTCTATCCCGTTCTTTAACGCAGAGACCGCACAGGTGACGAGTAACGGGCTTGACCACTCACCGGCCATCGCGGCTGGACCCGATTCCTTTGGGATCGCTTATGCGCGCCAGATCAGTCGCACGGCCCAAGCCGTATTCATGGAGCGCCGAGATCTGATGGGTGAGCGCGTGGGTCAAGCGATCCGCGTTGATGGAAACGCCGGGGCCATTATCGGTATCGAGGTGACCGCTATGGCCATCGCTCCGTGGGCAGGTCAGGGTGAGGGGGGCTTCGTGGTCGCCTGGGCTGAGCTGTGGCAGGGCGAGACGAATGGACGCCTCTATCTCTCTTATATTGGGCCTGATGGGCAGCAGATCGGGCGGGCCTTACCTATCGTTCGCGCCACAGGCTCTTTTGAGGTGCGACGGATTACGCGCATCACCGCTGCCGGTAGCGGAGGTGACGGGATCGCCATCGCCTTCGATGTCAGTGACTCAGCCTCCGTATATTATGTTTATCGGCCGGGTATTGGCCCGTTTCAGCATCTAACGGAGATGGTGAGCTCGGACGCCTGGGGCTCCACCATTATCAGCCTTGGAGGGCAGCGCTTCCTCGTCGGCTATGGAACGTATCGGTCGCGTGTTTGCCGTCCAGGTCCGTGTACGCCCGAAAATAGCCCCACTGGCATTTATTTTGTCGAATACGATGGAACCCAGTCTTTGAGAACAGAGCGAGTCTACTTCGGTGATCCTGATGATATGCCGCATCTGGAGCAGACGCCTGACTCGATCCTGATGTTCTGGGAAGCCTTACTCTTAGGGGATTATATCATTGAGTTTGGACATTTTGATCCCCAGAGCTGGGCGGCGACACATAACGCACCGACCCGATTAGATCGAGGGCAGGGTACCGCTCGTCGTCCCGTCTCCGGGGTGGCGACGGACCAGACCGGCCAGCCGACTCGGCTC
>CALELH010000110.1 GCA_937902595.1 uncultured Myxococcales bacterium | reverse complement strand
GAAGGTCAACGCCTGTTCGCACCTGTCCTCGAGTGTGCCGAGGTGGCGATCTTCCTGAGGGCGACCTTCGCCGCTTGGCATGGACTCCCCTTCTATCTGGAGGCATCTGACCGGGGCAAGCCCATCTATCTGGGCCACTTTGGTTTCCGCCGTCATGACGGAACGAGCTTCGGCAAGGCGCCGAGATTTCGAACTCGCTATCAGGACTATAGCAACGGATGGGCCGCAGGCGATCCGTGGCCAGTCGACGAGAAGCTGCTTCGGAGAGGCCTGTATGGCGGTGGTGATGAGGTTGACTTCCTGGGAACCATCGATGGTCAACCAGCGCGCGCAGGGGCCTACTTTGATCGCATCTACCTGAATAAGCGGGTGGGGCATTTTATGCTGCTGGCGCTGTCATGGTTTGGCTCCATGCACTTGGCCGATGGCGCCAATATGTTCCACGTTGAGGCGAACAGTATTCAAGCTGGAGACGTGCTCTTGCTCCGATGGCAGCGCCAGGGGATCGGACACACGGTCCCAGTGATGCAGGTCAACCAGATTGAGGAGGGCCGTCTTGAGGTCGCCGTGGCGACCGGGTCCATGCCCAGGCGTTACCCCAAGTGGGAAGAAGGCCCAGCAGCGGGCCGATACTTCAAGGGAGAGAGAGCTGGAGGGTTCGGCGAGAATGGTGACGGCGACGCGTATGCGAAGCTCGGTGGTGGTCTACGGCGGTGGCGCGTCGCTGTGCAGTCAAATGGCCGCTACCGGAACACCTTCCTCGACGCCGACGCTGAGGTCTGGATCAACAGCAGCCAGTATCAAACGATCGCCCAAAGGACCGCAGACTTCGAGGATCTCTTGAAGGAGCTCAGCCCCGAGGAGAAGAGAGACCTCGCCGTCGGTCTGATCGAGTCGGCGCGAGAGCACTTGCGTAACTATCCGGCGAGCTGCTCCGCGCGCATCAAGCGCGAAGAAGCGTTCTCGCAGCTGTACGAGGTCAACGATGCACACTTCTGGATGTCAGAATCAGAGACTGACGTCGTCTACCGAACCCTAGAAGACTATGTGTTTGCGGCCTTGGTATATAATCAATCGAGGACCTGCTGTTGGAACTCCAGCACTCGAGCCATGTACGACCTCGTCATGGCATATAACAACTCCGTCGCAGAAGACGAGTCGACGCGGACCTGTAACCCTCCTGTCGTCTTCATGGCCCGTAACATCTCAACGAATGATGATGGCTACGGCGAATTTCTTCGATTCGCAGAGTCGCAGGGCCGTGGCGCGGAGTGGGTCGCCTGGAGCGCTGATGAGGACTGCCCTCAGTCCACCCAGACGATCGACGACACCCTCGCTCCGGTTCAGCCAACGACTTGGTGTGCCCTCAACGAGACCTCTGGTCCTGACGCCGCCTGCGGCGATACGGGCGGCATGAACAATCCAACACCTATGACCGATGGCACCTTCGACGGTCTAAAGGTGTGCAGCGCAGAGACGGATCACTGGTCATATATGGGCGCGAACGCGGTGCGAGTGACGGTGACGCCAACGAGCGGATCTGGCGGCCTCGTCCTGACGGCCTACAATCATCTTGGCAATCAGCTAGGGCGCAGTCCTTCGAGAGGGCGGCAGCCGATCGGACCAGAGGATACGGGCCCACAGAGCGTTCTCCTGAACCTGGATGGCGACGTCGGCGAGACGGTCACCATCAGCGTCGCGGGGACCACGAACTCGACGGATCGTGGCTACTCCCTGTCCATCGAATCTCTCTAAGAACACACGCTGATTTCAGCGGCTCACGTGAGCTACGCTGTTTAACCCTACGGCCTGAAGTGAGGGCCGCGGTCCCGGCGGTCGTTTCGTCACGACATTCTTCTCAAAACTGTGGTTCAATTCTCCTCGGGGAACAGCTCTTTTTGTTGCTGATTGGGAGACAAAGCAGTGCAGTTACGAAACATCGTCTATCTCCTTGGAACGCTCAGCCTCGTCGGGAGCGGGTGCGACGACATCAGCGCCATCAGTACGGGCGCGCTTGAAGTCATGCCGGCCGAGGTCGTCTTCGCCAAGCCAGATCCGGGGGAAGATAATCGCCGAATCGCCGTAGAGCTCCACAATATTGGCGGGGGCCAACTCACGATCGCCTCCATCGCCATCGAAGAGGACGACGACTTGACCGAGCTGTCGATCCTCGACGCAGACGATTGGGCGGCGGTCAGAGCGATCCCACCTGACGGCAGAGAGTATGTCACCGTGGGCTGGCGCGCCCTAGACGCCCAGGTTGATGTCGGTCGCCTCATCATCTCTCATAACGCAGGCGCCCCCACGGTCGTTCCGATTCGAACCGCGGACATCGATCCTCTGATCAGGGTTCAAACGACCCCCGAAGGTGAGTCGATGGACGGCGAGACGACCGTCACTCTAGACCAGGCCTCACCCACCCGACCCCAGCGAGCGAGGATAGAGATCCAAAGTCACAGCGTCGCGCCGCTGGAGGTCACGAACATCTGTCTTTTGGGCCCTGGTCAAGACTGTGCCGACGGCAACGCAACCGGACCGTTCATGATCTGCGCGGGCACTCCATTGACGCCCGCTGACTGCGTACGGCCCGCTCCGCCCGAGCCGCTTATCTTTGAAGCGACCTACGTCTTCAGCGCGTTCTTCACGCCACCTCCTGGAGACGCGAGCACCTTCGCGAGTCAAATTTTAATCGAGAGCAACGCCTCTCGAGACCCTCAGTTCCTCGTCAAGCTCCGCGGCGCGGCCTGTGAACGTAACCAAGCGGGTGAGCTCTGCGAGGGCTGTGGCGACGGCGTCGTTGGCCCAGGAGAGGAGTGTGACGACGGAAACATCGACAATGGTGACGAGTGCCTCAACCACTGCGCGCGTCCGCGCTGCGGCGACGGCGTAGTGAGCGCTGGGGAGGCCTGCGATGACGCCAACGATGACGACACAGATGGATGCCGGAACAGCTGTGAAATCGCTCGCTGCGGTGACGGCGTTGTTCAGGCTGACGTCGAAGGCTGCGACGACGGAAACGACGTCGACACCGACGGCTGTCGCAACAGCTGCGAGCCTGCCACCTGCGGTGATGGTGTGGTCCATGATGGAGTCGAAGAATGTGACGATGGAGACGAAGACCAGACCGATGAGTGTCTCAACACTTGCAAGACGGCGCGATGCGGAGACGGCGTCGTACAGAGTGGCGTCGACGCCTGTGATGATGGCAATGACGACGACACCGACGCTTGTCTCAGCACCTGCGTCGTGGCGAGGTGCGGAGACGGTCTCGTCCAATCCGAGGTCGAAGAGTGCGACGACGGGGATGATGATGACTCCAACGCATGCCTCAGCACATGCGTGTCCGCTCGCTGCGGCGACGGTGTCCTGCACGCCGGTGTTGAAGCCTGTGACGATGGTAATGATGACGACGCCGACGCATGTCTCAATCGATGCGAGGTCGCCCGCTGTGGAGATGGAGTCGTCCAAGCTAACGTCGAAGGCTGCGATGACGGAAACGAAGATGATACGGACGGGTGCCGCGATACCTGTGAGCCCGCTCGCTGCGGCGACGGTGTCATTCAGGCCGGTGTAGAGGCCTGCGATGACGCGAACCAAGATGATGAGGACGCGTGCCTGACGACCTGCGTCGCGAACATCTGCGGAGACGGTATCCTCAATCGAGAGATTGAAGAGTGCGACGACGGAAACAATGTCACAGAGGACTGTGAATATGGCGCCGCCGGCTGCGAGGTCTGTGGCGCGGAGTGTACTCAGCAGCCTGGTAATATCCACGTCTGTGGCGACGGTGTCCTCGATGACGCCGAGAGCTGTGATGATGGTAACGTCGACGTCGAGCGCTGCCTCTACGGCGAAGCCGCCTGCACCATCTGCAATGAGACCTGCGAAGAGCAGGCTGGTGAGACCAACTTCTGTGGCGATGGCTTCGTGTCAGAGGCGGACGGCGAGGCCTGCGATCTTGGAGGCGCGAACGGAGACCAACGATGTGCTCTAGACTGCCAAACTCCTCAGGTATGCCTCGTGTCCGGGATGAGGGCTTTCATCCCCGCAGAACAACTCAATCTCGGCGTTGGAGTCGCCTGTGACCTCGAAAATGTGCTCTTGGAAGATGGCCAGAGCGCCGGGATCGCTCGAGTAGGTGGTGAAGAGTGGGCTGATCCGCCCTTCGGCCCCGATGGGCTTGGCCTGCTGTTCGGTCAGGATTTAGCGGACGCAGAGCCACAGCCAAACAGCGTGCTGACCTCATGCGTCGCCGTCGAGCTTGGTCAAGGCGTTCGCCTGCACAGCATCGACCTCGGCATCGCTCCAACCAATGAAGCATGCGGTCAGCCCTGTGGCGATGGGTTCTGTGGTTCAGGACATCGCTACCAGGTCATTGGGTCTGCGCCGGATGGCGACTACTTCCGCATCGGATCATCAGAACAATTCGGGCGCGTCCGACATCGCCTCTCGCGCCCCGTGACCGTCGACCAGATCGCCGTCTGTCGTCTCGGACATGGCCCCTCTAGAGATCACCTGAGCGTCGACTTTCTCGCGGCCTATGGGTACCCGCTCGCTGACACGGACGCCGTCAACGTGCGCTGTGGATCCACCTGCGGCGACGGTCTCTTGGACGTCGTCGAGCAGTGCGATGACGGCAACCTTGAGTTGGAGGCCTGTGCCTATGGCGAAGAAGCGTGCACTGTCTGCGCTCCGACCTGCGAGTCTACCCCTGGATCGACCTCATTTTGTGGTGATGGCCGCATCGACGCTCGAGCGCAAGAGGCCTGCGACGATGGAAACCAGATCACCGAGACGTGCCCCTACGGCGATCGACGCTGCCAAGTCTGCGCGGACACGTGTCGCCTGACCTTCGGCAGATCTTCTTACTGTGGTGATGGCCGCATCGATCAGCCCAACGGCGAGAACTGCGATGACGGCAACACGGACACCGAGGTCTGCGAGTACGGTGAAGAGGTCTGTAATGTCTGCGCCTCCTTGTGCTCGCTGGTCAACGGCGAGACCTCATTTTGCGGTGACAGTGAGATCGACGCTGACGAGGGCGAGACTTGCGACGATGGTAACCGAACTACGGAGCGATGTGCCTATGGCGAGCAGGCCTGCGAAGTGTGTGACGCCAGCTGCGTTGACCGCCCGGGAGAGACGTCCTTCTGCGGTGATGGACAGGTCGATGGCCCCAATGGAGAGAACTGCGACGATTCGAATACAGAGACCGAGGTCTGCGATTACGGTGAGCGGCTTTGTACCGTCTGCGCCGGAAACTGCGAGCTCCGTGACGGGGCCACCACCTACTGTGGTGATGGCGTACAACAAGAGGCCGAGGGCGAACAGTGTGATGACGGCAATGAGATCAATGATGATGATTGTCGTAACACCTGTGAGTCGGCCCGTTGCGGAGATGGTGTCATAGACGATGAGACTGAAGAGTGCGACGACGGTAATCGCAACGATCGGGATGGCTGCGCAAACAGCTGCCAGCTCAACAGATGTAAAGAGATCTTCTTTGAACCTCCATCGCGCCTAGTGACCGGCGACGAGCCCCGCGTAGTGAAGGTCGTCGACGTAAACGGCGACGGTAACCGAGATGTGCTCAGCATTAACTTTGGCGGAAACCGTATCTCCGTCCACCACGGTAACGGCAACGGGACCTTCGCCAACGGCTGGCGCGACTATCCGGTTGGCGATCAACCTCGCGCGGTCGCGATCAGCGACTTAAACGGTGACGGTCGCGTGGACTTGGTGGTCGCGAACAATGGATCCGATAATATTTCGACGCTGCTTGGCCAACGCGACGGCACCTTCGAAGCGGGCCCAATCTTAGACGCCGGCGGCCAAGAGCCGAGGTCCATCGACGCGGTCGATTTGAACGCTGACGGTCGTCCGGACCTCGTCCTCACACTTCATCTAGAAGACGCCATCTCTGTCCTCATCGGTGAAGACGGTGGCGGTTTCGCTGCCGCGGTTACCTACCCCGCCAGTCTCAGGCCCGTATGGTCTGAGGTGGCCGATCTCAACGGAGATGGTCGCCCCGACGTCGTCGTCGCCAATGAGATTGGAGACGCCATCACCGTTCATATGGGCGCTGGTGACGGGACGTTTGCGGAGGCCGTCAGCTACGCCGCGGGCAACGCACCGAGATGGCTCGATGTGGCAGACCTCGATCATGATGGAGACGTCGATGTGGTCACGGCGAACATCGATGAGCCAAATCATCGAGCGATCTCCGTTCATCTCAACGACGGTGCTGGTCAATTCGAAGCCGCCGTCTTCGTAGCCGGTGGTGGCGGGCCGTCCTCCATCAGCGTGGATGACTTCAATAGCGATGGACACCCAGATCTAGCCGTGGGCAATGAGCGAAGTAACTCGTTGACCCTTAACTTTGGTCGAGGAGACGGGTCCTTCAGCGAACCAACGAGCCGAGCGGTTGGGGATACACCTCTTTGTACGGATTCGGGTGACATCAACGGAGACGGGTTCGCAGACATTGTGACGGCGAACAACGCGTCTGGGGACATCTCAATCTTCTTCACTGGCTGCCTGG
>CALELH010000109.1 GCA_937902595.1 uncultured Myxococcales bacterium | reverse complement strand
CTGCACCCCAGGTGGAGGGACCTGATCGTTCTTCTCGACTCCGTGCTCTGCTCGAGAGACCGACTGAGCCGCTGCCAATCGCGGAGACGCAGGTTGGCGACTCAGTGTCTGAGGCCATCCACGATTATCTCGGAGACTTTACTCCAGCTCGAGTCGACGCGCGCCCAAGTCCAGTCGTGGCGTCCTTCGTCGATCCGAACCCGTCAGACGCGGAGATGACTGCCGCCCCAGTGAGCTTCGCGCCGGATGACGGCGCCAGCGCCTGGGACACGGCGCTCTCTGCGGTGCAGCTTCTGGAGACTTTGGATGATGTGCTGGCTGATCTCTCTAAGGATCGGCTCTCGGTGAACCACCTCATCCGTTGCGGTCTACTGCCCAGTGTTCCTACGGCCGACACGATCCGCCATGCGCTCCAAGATGAGACCGATCCACGCTCTCAGTGTGTTCTGGCGGAGGTGAGCCACCGCATTAAAGAGCGCATTGGGGTCATCGAGAAGTTCTTGCTCTGGGTCGTGGCCGCTGACGCACTAACCCAGGGTGAGCATGACATAGTCGACATCGCGACGGCCCTCGTCGTCGGTCGTGACCTCCGCGGTCGACCCGCCGCAGAACAACACGCGCGTATTCCCGCCAGGACGTTGAAGGCGGAGCTTCGTCAGCTCTGCCCGGCGACCCGTGGCGCTTCTGCGATTTTTAGACGTGGCCCGATGTCCGCTACGGACGTTGAGGGTCTCGTTCATTGGGCTGAGGACCTAAGCAAGAGGTTGGACCTGCTCACTTATTCGCTCAGAGACGGTGTCGCCGACAGTCTCCTCGATGATATCGCCTGGAGCTCCTTCGCGCACCGACTGAGGTCCCGAGTCGTTGACGATGACGAGATGTTGGCCGGCTTCGCCGAGATCATCACTACGCTGGATTGTCGTGGAGCGGCTCGGCTCACTGATTGGCTCTCAGGTCCACCGACGTGTCGTCAACTCAGTCGGGTTGTCCTGGCGGGCGATGATGCGGGGCCACCTGAAGCGTTACTTACCGCTAAGGCCTGTGCGTCGATTATGCTCGGGCTGAATGCGGAAGCCCTAGGTAGGGTGTCTCCCGGATATGAAGCGACTATCGATCGACCGCTATTAGACGCCTTGAACGATGCGGGCCCCTGCCGGCGCCCCTTCGTCTGTGTCGTGGGTGGAGCGTCACACGGTCGCTCAGCTGATGGGCCGACGCCTACGAGCGGGAGCGTCTTCGTAGGAGAGACGCCGTACGATGTTGACGTCTTCGAGTTGAGCCCCGATGCCTATCTGCATGAAGACACGCCTTCGGTCCCCGATGGTGTCGAGGGCCTACACCTTCAGCTTCCACTCGCCGATAAGATCGATGATGTCGTCGCTTGGATGCGACGCTTTATCTAGCGCGGCCTCTGCGCATCGACCCCACTCTGATTTAAGGCGAGCTGGCCACAGGCCGCGTTGACGCCACGACCACGGGGCCAACGGATCGTGACCATGACCCCCGCGTCTCTAAGATGGGTCGCGACGGCGCGCACCTCCCCATCGGTTGGGGCGCGAAATGATGCCTGTGGGAACGGGTTAAATGGAACCAGGTTTACGACGCACTCCAGCCCTTGAGTCCACTCGACTACGCCGTCGAGTTCTCTGGGAGTGTCGTTCACTCCGGGGAGTACGATGTATTCGATCATGAGCCGGCGAGACCCGGGTAGAGGGTGGTTGAGGCAGGTCTCTCTGAGCGCCGCGAGTGGGTATGCGCGAGCCAGCGGAATGATAGACTGTCGCGTCTCATCCGTCCCCGCGTGAAGGCTGAGGGCGAGCTGAACGCGGCCGTCGAAATCTTGGCCAAACTCTCGCATTCGCCGCACCAGGCCCACGGTCGACACGGTGATTCGCCGCGCCTCGAGACAAGGCCCGCGCGTGTCGGTCAATATACGTATACTTCGACGCACAGCCTCGTAGTTTTGTAGTGGCTCGCCCATCCCCATGAAAACAATATGTGAGACCCGTCTGCTAGGGCCGAGGTGTGCGTTTGCTGCGTGAACCTGCGCCATGATCTCACCGCACTCTAGATTGCGGCGTACACCGAGCTGGGCCGTAGCGCAGAACGTGCATCCGACACCACAGCCGATTTGGCTCGAGACGCAGAGCGTCACTCGAGTTCCCTTGCCTGGGATGAGCACAGCTTCGACGTGCTCTCCATCACGGAGTTTGAAGAGGAGCTTCTCCGAGCCATCGGAGGCGGGGCTGCCCATCACCTGAACGGTCTCTGGGAGATGGCTAGACCGCTCAAGGCGCTCAAGGTTTCGCCAACCGAATTCCGGGTCATCCTTTAGCGGTGTGGTGCCTCCATGGAGGGCGCGGAACACTCGGTGGGCTTGGTGAGCGCCGATGCCAACCTGATCCAAATACTGACCCAACTCATCGAAGGGGAGCCCGCACAGATCGATCGTCGAGCTGACGTGGGTCTCGATTTGAGTCAGCATTGGGACAACTGGGGATAGATTTCGGCCATAGGGATCAAGGCTGGACCTGGTGATGTTCTAGTAAATAAAACGCCGTGATCACGAGCGTGTGGGTGATGGCGCCTTTAGCGACCAGCGCGGGCACCTCTGACAGCGGATAAGTCACGACGTCAATGACCTCGTTCGGATCGAGGTCTTGGCGTCCTTTAGGCCGGACACCTGTGGCGAGGACGAGTCCACAGTGATTATTCATAAACGCCGGGTTGGGCTCTGTGACTCCCAGTAACTCTGCCGACT
>CALELH010000108.1 GCA_937902595.1 uncultured Myxococcales bacterium | reverse complement strand
CAGACGGACTCCGGCGGCGACCCGCTATACCCGTCTTCGACAACAAGCGAATTACAATTCAGCCCGTGATTTTCTGCCAGCCGGCCTATAGCGCCGCCGGGATCGCCAACGTAGAGCTTCGCTACGACGAGGATGAACTGAAGAACCAACTTTGCGTCCCTGTGCCCCATCCCGAGAGCCCAAGAGACTATCCAAGCACGGTGCTCGCTCTGTCCAAGAATATGGAATCATGGGGACTACGCTTTCCCCTTTGGACCCTGAGAAGTCGCCTCTCAGCCGGGAGTCACATGGGGCTCCTACATCTCCTATGGTTCACCATCAAGTCTTTCTGGTGGCGAGGTCGTAGTCACCGAAAGCTACGGAAGTTCATCGCGGAGATGGACAAGGATCATTAGCTCACACCTCAGTGACGGATGCTCTATCTGGTTGGTGCAGCGCTGACTTTGCCATCGACGAAGTACGCGCTCTCAATTTCCATCCCCTCAGGGTTTTCCGTTCGCCACCAGCCTTGACGCACGTTATGACCATAACGGCCTGAGTACTTCAGCGCTCCGTTTGAGTGAAACGCCTTCGCGGGTCCGTGAAGTACCCCCTCGTAGTAGGAGTGCTCGGATTTGAGTTGGCCGCCTGGATAGAAAAAACTTCGTACACCATGGAGCCTCCCCGCTCGGTAAGTCGACTTAGAGCGAAGGTGGCCCTCATAGGCCCACTCCGTCCAGAGACCGACCCGAAGATCATCCTCATAGGCGCCATCCTTAGAGGGCTTCCCATTTGAAAACCACGTTTGACTCCGACCCGACAGCTCATCTCGAACGTATGTCTGCTTGGAGCGCATCGTGCCTCCCCCAAACCAGCGGAGCTCAGGGCCGTGACGCTGGGGACGCTCAGCCTCGGATAGCTCCACCCGGCTCAGGCACACAACTCTCTTTCCAAATGGGGGACCCATGCCATCCGCATAGGTATCCGGCGGGCACTGAACAAACTTGGACGCAGGCTCACATCCCGAGCTTAAGGTCACTAGAACTGTCAGCACTAAGAAACGCATAACTCACCGTGGCTTACTGGGCGAACGTGTTCCGTCAATACGCGCGCCATCAAGGTAATCTAACGGAACCAGACAGAGACCTACAACTCTACATCGAGGGACAGCAATGACTTAACTGCGTCCAAGTGCTCAGCGCGCCTCTGGAGCGACGTACTAAACCTCTCGACCGCGTTGCTCCACGGACCTCGACCGACCAAGAGCGGTAAGCGGAGTTCTCTCAGCCGCCGACCGAGTGTACCGAGCGTGGACTGAATAAAGACCAAATTACGCAGTCGTTCGCGCACCGAGGGGAGATGAAGCGCAAAGAGCAAACTGAACGGAGACAGTTCGTCGGGCCTAAGGGCGCGAATGATCGCCAGATGACTCTGCACGACACATCGACAATCGTGAGCGTGCAACATCGCCATAGTGCCGATGCGATAGCGGCCATCGACCGCCATGAGGATGTCACCCGGGCTCAGCTTCTGCCGCAGGGAGAACCGCTGGTACACCGCCTCGCTCAGGCTCTTTGTAGGGTCAGCGCGGACCTCAAAGTTAGCGAGATCCGAGCTTCTTACATAGGGTATATCGCCCGTCCCGTACGCCTCGGTTCCCGGCTCATGTCCCTTGGCGATCTTGATAAGCCCCCGGTCTATGAGCGTCCCTAATGAGACGATCTCGGCGCCCTGCGTCAGCCGGCCTTCTTCAGAGGAGAGGCGAACATCCTGCACGTAATAGCGAGGTACATAATAATCAGCTCTGAACTGTTCAACGAACGACCAATCTACGCTCTCGGGATCGTGAAACCCTGACGCCAGTCTAGGGAAGTCATTGGGATATGGGCGCCCATCGCTCAGCTCCATTCTACCTCGGCGGTCGTGTCCACAATGAGTGGCGACGGCGACTCGAGCGCGACGGCGGAGTTCTTGTTCTCCAGATCCCTTACGCCGAAAAAATAGTACGTTCGTTTTGGTGTCCGTTCCTGGTTGAAATGATGTTCGAGGACAATCGAGCAGTCCCAGCACCGTCCCCTCTTCTCTCAACCAGGACCAAACATAGGCGCACTTGGCGTTTCCAAAGACCCCTTCAGGCAAAACGATCCCCATTCGGCCTCCGGGTCTCAGCGCGCGGACGCAGAGCTCCAGAAACAGGATCTGCGGATCCTGACCGCTTCGTAGGGTGTCAGTCTTTACCCATTGGCCTTCGCTATCACGAATCCATTGCCAGCCAAGGGCGAATTTGCGCAGGGTCGACTGCTCTTTGATACCGATCTTAGCTCCGAAGGGCGGGTTCGCTAAGACCACATCAAAACCGTTCTCAGGAAAGCCGGAGAAGGTAAGTAATCCGCCGTCAGTTCGCGCTGAGGTAAGGGAATTCCCGTGGAGCAGACGCCCTATTTCTCCGACGGCCATCTGCACCGTCGCCGTAGAGAGTAGATAGAGGTCTCTATCTTTCTCAACGCCACAAATAGGTCCGGTCGCGTCACCATCCAAGGTCGACCGATAAGAGTGAGCTTCGACCAAAAAGCCCGCCGTTCCACAGGTAGGATCAAACACGGACTCGTGAGGCTGAGGCGCCATGATCTCAACCATGGCCTGCACTAGTGAGCGGGGCGTAAAGAATTGACCCTTGTCACCGCGAATCCTTGGACCAATGAGGGCTTGGAACGCTTCGCCCAATACATGGGCCGGGGCATCAGCCAAAGATATGGTTCCGAATTCGCGAAAAACCGTTCTCACGAGTTCATCGCCCAAGACGAAACGTAGCTCTTCCTCGGCGATGTCGGAGCACACCTCACGAATGAGCGGCGGGAAGACATCATTGGCAGATAGACCGCCATCCAGATAACTCTCTAAGGCCTTCGGGTCGACCGCCTCTGAGGCATACTTGGACATGAGAATCAGCGCCAACTGAGCGACGAGCTTCTCTGCCCGGCTGCTGTTGCTGTTCGTATAGAGGTGGAAGTAGATCTGTCGGAACCGCTCGGGAAGATCGTTCAAGACTTGAGGAGGCACCTCAGAGATTGGCTCCCGGGGATCAGTCGATGCGTTGATCAGCACGAAAGAAGTTCCTTTGTCATCGAATACGGTTTGACGAGGTCCTGACACTAATAGGTGCCACCGAGCGACCCGTCAACGCCTACTCCAGCCCGACGACTCGCATCGAACTCTCCCATCACGACGGACGTCATTTCACACGATTGTGAGCACCGATACTCAAGATCCAATCATTGGGATGCCCTAAGACGTTCGCCCAGGCTCAAATCGCTCCAAACCAGACAGATGGCACAGCCGCTGCATTAGCGGTGTTCTCACGGATGAACCCCTGACGGGAACAGCGCAGAGCCTCATCCAGTCACACTGAACAATAGGGGGTGCCCATGGGTAAACGAATCATGTCGGTCGTCATCATCTTCATCTTAACCAGTCTAGCCTGGTTGGGATTGGGTGGAATGACCCAAATTCGGAGCGAACAACAAAACGTACGTCTAGGACAACAGGTCGAGGGGCTGTGGGGCAGCGCTCATCTGGGAGGGACTCCCACCGTACAGATGAATTGGGAAGAGCGCGAAGAGCGACCCATGACCGAGGCTGAGAAGACAGAGTTTACCGGCGAAAAATATAAGTTAGCGAAGGCCAAAGCTGAGCTGCTGGGAGTCAGTGGAGAGGTGCCAGAGATCACCGAAGAGCAATTAAAGATCGTCAAGGTTCATGAACGGAGTGGCAGCGGTCGCGTAGTCTCCAGCAAGGTGTCTGTAAATCTAAGTCTAGAGCATCGTCAGAAGGGGCTGCTTTGGTTCCCCACATACACCGTCGAATTCGACGCAAAATACAAGATTATGAACAACGGTCCCCACGAATCAGATGTGGTGGTCAAGGTCCCATTCCCTGGCCACAACGCGGTCTACGAGAACTTAACAATGGAGCTGGACAAGCCCAACGACGGCTTCTCTTACACGGTCAGAGAGCGCGCATTTTGGGGCACGATGAAGATGAAGCCAGGTGAGGTTCGCACCCTAAATCTCTCCTATAACTCTCGAGGTCTCGACACCTGGATATACAGCTTCAACACTGATGACCAAATGGTTCGCGATTTCGAGTTGACCATGACAACCGACTTCGACGACATCGACTTTCCTCCTGGCTCCATAAGTCCAGACAGCAAGGCGCGCCGTTCACAAGCCGATGGCTGGGAACTCATATGGAAGAAAGGCACAATGGTGACAACCGCCAAGCTAGGTATGGTGATGCCTCGTAAGCTCGACCCAGGGCCTCTCGCTGCACAAATGTCTCTGTCGGCGCCCGTCTCTCTACTCTTCCTCTTCTTCGTGCTCTTCATGCTGCAAGTGGTTCGAGGCTACAAGCTCCACTACGTCAACTACTTCTTCATCGCGGCGAGTATGTTCGCCTTCAACCTGCTGTTTTCCTACTTGGCCGGTGTCGTTAATGTCTACGGCGCCTTCGTGATCGCGTCCCTGGTGTCTCTAGCCCTCGTCGTTAGTTATCTCTACACCGTGATTGGGGAGCGATTCGCGCTGTATGAGGCAGCGAGCCTCCAGGTTGTCTTCCAAGTAATGCTAGGGGTCGCTCACCTTTTGCAGGGAAACACCGGGCTAGCGATCACCGTCTGTGCAGTCCTGACGTTGGCTTTGACCATGCATCTGACAGCCAAGATCGATTGGGAAGAGGTGTTTGCATCTCCAGACTCGTCGTCGGCTCACGACCCCGAGCCCGTCACCCAAGAGTGACGGGCTCGAAGGGAGCCCCTAGCCGATGACATCAACGCCGAACAGATGACGTGAATCGACGGGCTCCAAGCAAGATGAGCATCAGCGCAGCGAGCGCGCTCGAAGAGCCTCCGCTACCAGACGCATCGCAATCGCATCCGCTGTCCGATGCGTACGCGGTAGATGACCCTACATCCTCTCTCTCTAGAGCAGCCGGGGCCACCGGGCTCGGTGGCTCCTCACCACTTACTGCGGCGCGCTGCTGTCCAACGGGCAGAACATGGTCAGCATGAGACTCTGGCTGTTCGACCCCACTGAAGACGCACTGAGCGGTCTCTTGCCGGACCTGACACTCCTGGCCATTTGGACACACAACACCAGCGCATGGCGATGTCTCGCAGCGCCCGCGTAGACAAATCTCGCCGTGATCACACTCGATGGCATCGCACAGTTCTCTCTCGCAGCGACCGTCGAAGCAAACGAACCCTTCATCACAATCAAGGAGCGAACAATCGTCAGGTCCGCACGAGCCATCGAAGCAAGACTCGCCCGCAGCGCAACTGATCATCGCGCAACTGTCGACGCACTGTCCCTCGCGACAGAACGTCGCCCCCTCACAGACAACGTCGAGGCACGGATCCCTTCGGCAGGTGTCTCCTTCGCACCGGTCACCCAGCGCGCAGTAGTCCTCATCGCATGCCGCTAGCTCACTGCAGGTTCCATCCACGCAGGCCGCCCCTTCACCACAATCAATGTCATCGCACGGCTCTACGCACTCACCATCGCGGCAATCGAGCCCATCATCGCATTCATCGATCTCACACGCTGTTAGGCAGAGACCTCCCTCGCATTGATATCCATCCGGGCACTCATTGTGCTCGCAGGCATCCACACATCGGCCAAAGCGACAGACGAGCTCATCAGGGCACGCAGCAGCCTCGTCGATCTGTCCATCACAATCCTCGTCTGAACCATTGCAGACCTCCGCCGGAGGGTGACCACACCAGCCACACTCGTTGCGCACGTCTTCATCAATACGACCGTCACAATCGTCATCGGTGCCATCGCAGGTGTCCTTTCCCACATCACCATCGAAGGGACACACCAGCGCTCCGTCCACGCAGCGGAATGATGACCAAGCGCAGACACCAGGTTCACCGGTACCACAGCGCTGGCCATCTTCAGGAAACGACTCGTCAACGGTGCCATCACAATCGTTATCGACTCCGTCGCAGACCTCGTCCCGAGGTCGTGCCTCAGAGCCACAGAGAAGACCCCCGTCCACGCAGATCGTCTCACCGATTCCACACGCACCTGGCAACCCGGTGGAGCAGGTCTGTCCTTGACTTGGGTCTGCTTCATCGAGACGTCCGTCGCAGTCGTTGTCTATACCGTCGCAGACGTCGGAGGTCGGCCGTACATCAGGCGTACAGGTCACCTCTCCACCGCTACACATCAGGCTACCGACTCCGCAGGCACCGAGGGACCCCGTATCGCAGGCCCCTCCGCCTCCTGGATTGTCCTCGTCTGCGCGACCATCGCAGTCATTGTCAGCCCCATCACAAATCTCTCGCGAAGGGTCTTCATGTCGAATGCAGAGAATGGCGCCGTCAACGCAGCGAGTTTGGCCCGGACCACATACGCCCGCCGCGCCAGTGCTACAGCCGCGGCCGACGCCCGGTACGTTCTCATCAGTGCGGCCGTCGCAATCATTATCGAGTCCATCGCACACCTCCAGGGCTGCCTGAGCAGACGGGACACATTCAACACCGCCATCTGTACACATTTGCACCCCTTCGGCGCACACACCTAGACGTCCGGTATCACACCGCTCACCTCGTCCCAGCCCTTCATCTATTCGTCCATCACAGTCATCGTCGAAGTTATTGCATCGCTCCGCGCCAATGGTGCGTAGCAACGACGAGAGAGTCCTCCTCAACTCCCTGACATCATTGATGGCGACAGCTGATCCTGTTCCTCCGCTCATGGCGATGGCGTCAAAGCGATCCGTATCTTCTCCAGGACTAACGATCGCGACAACATACACTCTTACTCCTGCGGTCAGAGCGTCGGCGGCGGCACGCACAGGGTTGCCCCCACAGCTCTCATTACCATCTGTGACCAAGATGATGGCTTGCCGCTCGGGACCCATTCGTTCGTCGATCAACCAACGTGTGTAGGACACGATAGCTCTCGCCAGAGGCGTTTGCCCCGTCGTGTAACGGTGTCGTTGGAGCTGCTCCACAAAGGCCGGGCCATTACCCGCGCCGACTTGCACGAAGGGCTGGCGGCCAACGATGCAGTCGGTACCACCTGCCGGAAACATAGCGAGCCCCAAGTCCATTTGGTGCTGATATGTGTTGGCGATGGACGCGATAGCTTCGCTCGCGACATCCATCATTCTACGGTTTGTGCCATCTTCAAGACGACGAGACATACTCCCCGACCTGTCCAAAGCGATGTAGACATCGCTTAAGCACGTCTCACGTCTCTGAGCACCAGCGATGGCAGACCATGTAAGGAGCGCAATGAACGTCCCATACGCGAGAAAGTGGCCAAGCCGACGAGGAGTAAGACATGAGCATTGGCAGATGAGATCTCTTAAATAACGGTCCATGGAATGATTCCTTTCTGTGAGTGTTCACATAAGGAGTCGGCTCCAGGAATCACGTGTTGCGTATAAAATGAAAATTGGCGCCGTTTTTTCTAACTGAGCGAGCGTTTCCGTAGGCAGAGACAAGTGGCGTGCATCCCGAGTGCGCGCGACCTATGACCGTCAATACGCCGAGCAGGGGGTCACACCAGGATCATCAGCAAGCGCACGGCGAAGATGGTCAAGATGATATATCCGGTGAAGGTGATGAGCAGCAGCCTCTTGGGGATGTCATTCCCCATTCGTCCTCTAAGCAAGAGCGGGTAGGCCGCGCGGCTTGCTGTATAAATCGCGCCTAAAACCGTCGCTTCAAATGACGACACAAAGAACGCGTGCATCCACATCAACAATAAGAATATGGGCATATGCTCGAGCATATTCAGTTGAGAACGATCGGCCGCGAGCAGCTCTCGGTCCTGACCGAAGTATCGATCAAAGACCTCTCCACGCTCGCGATACTCTCGGTGAAGACGGAGCTTAACGGTCATGAGATTGAGCATGAGCCCGTAATACACTGCCACATAAGCCAAACTGACCCAGACGGGACCAGCAAACACTTCTATCTTTAGATCCAGCGCGCCGGCGATTGAGTTCATAGGTCACCTCCGAGGGCTACGTTAGAGCGAACTAGGATCGTCAACAAGATAGAAGCAGCCAGTTGAAGCCAAACGCCTCGACGCCAAATGATTGCCCGTGGACTCAGCGCTTGACCTGAGGGGTTAAAGACCGTTTCACTGAAACACAGGGTAGGAAACTTCCGGGGGGGATGTGAGATGCCTATTCTCATCGTACATGAGATTGGAAAGAAGCCTGTCGCGGCGAACGTCGACAAATACCCGTTCATCATTGGGCGTGACGAAACATCAGACCTGGTCTTGAGTAACGTCTCGGTGTCGAGGACTCACGCGAGTATTCTTCGCAAAGAAGACGGATGCTACTGGGCACACCCCATCGCCCTGAACAACGGTCTGCTGGTGGACGGACAAGAGATTCAGTTCGACACCCAGCTCACGGAGGGGTCTGGTCTTCAGATCGGGCGTTACTCCCTCGTGTTTACTCTGGAGAAGCAGATACCGACCGACTATCTCCAAACGGGAAGCCACTACATCGACGTCGTGTGCGCGGATTGTGGATGGGGCGGACAGCTGAGTCGTCATCGCTTCGGCGAAGGCAAGACCCCCCCCCAGTGTCCTCAGTGCGCAGGAGCTGACTTCAAACGCTTTGGAGACGCCCAGCAAGGCGCGGAAGAGCTGGAGGATGATCGGGTCGCTGCTCCGAGAGTACCGATGACATCGACTAAGGTGCTCGCGTCGGAGGTGATGGCTGACTACCACGAGCGTCACGAAGCAGCACAGAACGCGCGCGTCGAGCGCGTCGGTGGCTCTAGCCACCTTGGAGAGGGCCTAAACTTAAGCCACGACCGTGAGTTAACCATTGGTAAGCATGGCAAAGCCCAACTCGGCGTCGAAGGGCTGTGTATTGGTGACCCGGTCACCATTCGTTGGGAACGCGACTCATACGTGATTAGGAAGGGCGGGTGGCGGCCCATAATCAGGATTAACGGGGAGAAAGTGTCGGAGGCCAAGCTCGAAGCGGATGTAGTATTCCACGTGGGCCGAAGTAAGTTTCGCTTCACCGTTGGGTGACGGTCCCAAGATGGTGTTCTAACGCGCTACAAAGGAAGCGGTGGGATCGCCACAATGTATTGTTGATAGGCCAGATCTACCCCGTCGTCTGCAGTGAGCTGGACGCCCACCGTCGTGACCTGCCAGGCATCCTCCATCTTACCGATAGCGTCCAGCTCAAGTCGGAAGCTATGAGGCCGCCCAAAGTCAGCCGGCTCGATAGGCCCTAATGTAGGCGGTGCGAAGGAGCGTGTTACCATCAACGGATCAGAGACTACCGCAGCATTGACTCTCTCAAAGCGCACCGCGCCAAGAAGGCGAGCGACGCGGTCGAGCAACAGCTGAACCAGATCCCCTTCATTGGTGGACAAGACCAATGGCCGCTCCACGCCATCGCCGAGGTCCAAAACTGAGTTTGTGTCGACGGCGAGGCGCTCCATCTGTGCTCGCTGCACCTCGTCTCCCTGAGCCCTGTAACTGGCAGACACTCCAATAAGCTTCACCCCAACGCTGTTCGCGGCCTGAACGACAGCGTTATGTCCGGCGTCCTGTGGACATCCACCAGGTGTCGCGTCACCACGATCTGGGTCGAGGAGCTGTTCATCCGTGGCATAGACGATGATCTTGTATGCACCCGATCGAAACCCAACGCCCCCGACCTTACCCGCTCCTGGCGTCTCCTCATCTTCAGTACCTCGCGCGGTCCCCCCAAAGGCGTCGAGATGATGAGAGGAGAATGGCGGTACATCAGTGCCTTCATCATATTGACCATTACAGTTTTGGTCGTATCCAATCCCCGTCAGTGTTTGGTATAGCGCCTCGAGTGAGGCCTCATGCAACCCGCCTCCGGATGCCCTGATACCATCGAGAGACTCCTGGACTCGCGCGACATCAGTCGTCGCCTGCTGCAAGAGACGAAATGGCAAGTTCCCACCACCATGACCTGAATAATTAATGAAGCTCGCCACCCCATAGGTCGCGTCAGGTACGACGCGTGAGATTAACTCAACCATGCGGCCGAAGTTCTCCGCCAGTGCGTTGATGAAGCCCTGCATTGACCCCGAGTTATCCAAGACTAGATACATGTCCGTCTGCCGGAGTCTGAGGTTTAGATCGACGTCGAGGGCGAGCCACCTGGGGTCAGCGGGCAGGGTGAGATAATTCTCCAAACCGTCATCGGGATCCCAAGGGTCCGAACCGTGCATGAGCTCGGCGAGATCGATGAACCCGTCATTGTCCGAATCACTGTGACAGACGCTTGTGCCTTCCTCCTGCTCCCGCGCATCAGAGAGACCATCCCTGTCCCAGTCGGTGTCCGCGGTGCTCCGAGGATCACACGGTCGGTCCTGTGGCCTTGAGGCATCTCGGCTGTTCGAGTTGACGTCGATGAGGGGGGCGACAAACACATCTTCGATCATGCTTTGATCAGGCGCGAGGATGGCGATATCAGCGATCCCGCTATCTAGATCCGCCGCATCTGCGGGAGCGTTCGTTCCTGAGTCCGAGTGCGTGCCCGTGCAGCCGAGCGCCCCGAGGAGAACAAGTGATAATTGCCAACGACTCATGCTCGAACCTCTCCGACAGTTACCAACTGTGTGACTCATCTTAGGGCCGGAGTGTCACATTGTAGACATCAAGAACCCAATCTTCGTGAGCTGTCATCTTCACTCTCGACGCCCCGAGGCGAACTCACTTCGGTGCTCCCAGGCCCTCTCGACCACCACTGCCATCTGCTCTCTTGACCAGGAGAGCATCTTCCGGGCTGACTCGATCTCTTCCTCCAGAGTGACCCCGAATAGCCCCGGGTCATCCGACGCGATAATGAAAGGTAATCCCCACTCAGCGAATCGATGAATCGGGTGGTGCTCATCATTCAATATCCCAGCGATCCGTCGGTTCGAACTCGGACAGACTTCGATGATCGCGCGGGTCTCTCGAACCTGCTCCGCCGCAAACCGCTGGCGTCGTTTAAACGTCTCCAAGCGCTCCGCGTCATAGACAACCTCGATGGTCTCGTTACCATCCATTCCCGCCAAGCTCGTCTGCTCAGCCCGCAGGGCCCGCTCATCGACCTCGACACCATGGAGACGCAATCCCTCTGCATACTTCAGGTCGTAGGCGATTTGGTCCCTTCGCTCCGAGACGGGCTCTGTCCGCCGATGAGGCCCATAGTGATCAGGGTGAACCCCGAGCGCGATGGCGTGACCCAAGCGGTGCACCCCAGCCAAAGCGCTCTCCACCACCCAGCGTACTGCGCTCTCCAATGACTTATCATCGAAGCTCTCACCCACGTGATAAACCAAAGACAAGCGCCTCTCTGAATGAGCCTGATTAAAGCCATTAAAGGCCTCCAAGAAGGACTTCAACCCCTTAGGT
>CALELH010000107.1 GCA_937902595.1 uncultured Myxococcales bacterium | reverse complement strand
GGCGGGGCGGGCTGCGCCGGTGGCGCTGGCTGTCCAGGCGGCGCTGCCTGAGGTGGCACCTCAGCCTGAGGTCCTGCGCCATTGCCTCTTCCATTCGCTCCCTGTTCACCGGATCCGCCCCAGCTCTCCCCCTGGCCATCTACCCCTCCGTACTCATCACTATCGTAGTCTGGTTGTGGGTCCACTACACCCTCCGTGCATCCACTAAACGACACGGCTGCGACCAGGAAAATAGCGACGCCTAAATCTTTTATTGATCTTCGGCTCAAGAGATAACTCACCATAGATAACTCCTATTTGTTTGGACTGTGGACTCGCGATCATGGAACTCAAGTCCGGCCGAGCGCGCGGCCTATAACGATTGTGAGGGGACCTAGCTGGTGTCCGTGCTTACGGATGAGAGCAGCGAGGAGCGGCCTATTGGGAGCGCGTTACGAGCGTCCCATTGAATTGGCTTAAGATAGTGGATGGCCTTCAGTCAGAGGCCGCCACGTTCGCATTTCTAGACGCAATGCCTGAGCTGTTCTTACAAGAAAGTGAAGATCTTCGTCATCTCGCTGTCTGCGTGATCACCATGAGCTAGAGCCATGAGCGGCCACAGGTCTTAAATAAAGCGGGCGTTATCCGTCCATTCGGTCATGCTCCTTGCCTGATAATCGAAGTGAGTCATGTCAGGCCAGCGAGTGGTTTATCCCATGGAGAGTCATCGAATCGGGAGGAGACGGCGTCGGCTGATAGGACCTGATTTTTGCGGTAGTTCGACTTTGTGAAGTAGCATCAGGTGTTATCTGTCCTCGATTAACCTTCAGCTCGGGAGTCTGCCAGTGAACGTTTCAACGATTGGCCTTACCCTTCTTGCGTTTTTGGCAACTGCGACGGCGGTGTCTCAGGCTGACCCCGGTGATGGGTATGCCATCATCACCAGCCGGGACACCATCCTGGGCGAGCATGGCTGTTACTCGGGCTGTCAGGCTGACCAAGACTGCCCGGAGCGCCAACGGTGTGTGGGCATACCCGAGATAGGGCAGGTCTGTGTGGCGCTCCGCGAGGGGGATGATGCCCCGGTGGGATGGTCGGTCTGCGAGGCCGCTCTCGACTGTGACCCAGCTCAGATCTGTGCGAGGAAGGCGGCTCCGACGAAGATTGATGCCTTCGTTGAGCACAAGCGCGCCAGAGGCTTCGAAGTCCACCTCGTAGACGAGACGGTCTGGGGTGGAGGCACTGGCGATGACGGAGCCGACAATATTCGCGCCTGGCTTCAGGCAAATTATGTGGAGCTCAATTTACGGTATGTCTTGCTGATCGGAGACCCACGGCCGACGGGAGACGTCCCCATGCGTGGGAGTCGGCCCGCGAACAACGCCTACCAGGACTGGGCCGGCAACCCAGTCGTCTTAACGGATTATTATTTCGCTGAGCTCGATGGGAACTGGGACCTAGATGGCGACGGGCATCTCGCAGAATACAGCGTTCGAGAAGCTCAGATCGAGGAGGGGTCCCCGGCCTCCACTCACAGGGACAACCTCACCGATGACATGGGACCGGGTGGCGCCAATCGCGAGGCAGAGGTCGCCGTGGGTCGCATCCCTTTTTATGGTCAAGTCGACGAGCTGGATCACATTTTACAGAAGACCATGGACTACGAGAACGCCCCTGAGGACAGCATCGGTTGGCGCCGCTCTGCGCTCCTGGCGGCAGAGGGTCAGCACCGCGCGTTCTTCGGTGAGTTGATTCGGGCTGAGGTGCTCCTACCCAACGGGTATGCATCCTATCGCGTCTATGATCTAGAGGCCTGCTGGGATGAAGACCTCAATGACGATGTGGACTGTCGAAGCCCCATCGATGGGGTCCCTGAGTCTCTCCACTGCGACCCCAACCAAGTAGAGGTTGGCGTCAACGCGATCCGGCCGGGCTTCGTATCATGGCTCACTCACGGATCGGGCCGAGGGGCCCAGGCTGTGATGAATCAGGGCAACGCCCGCTCGCTCCCCGACGACAAGCCCTTCTTCACCTTTCAGGCGTCTTGCTACAATGGCCAGCCGACCACGCCTCTCAGCTCTTGCACTGCTGCTGGCCACGACGACGTGCGTACACGCCCTCGCGGCGGCCAAGCGCCGCAAGCCCTCGAAGCCCAAGACGAGCGAGCCGGACTACGTCGACATCCAGGACGGCGACGTCGCGTGGCAGTGCGAGTCCGTCGTAGCGACACTAAAGAGCGGCGGCGTCGGCGTCATCCCGACGGACACGGGCTACGCCTTCTGCGCGCGCGTGAACGAGAAGGACGCGGTCCGGCGCTTGCTGGATATCAAAGGAGCCGACTCAAATAAAAAACCGCTGGCTCTGCTCTGCC
>CALELH010000106.1 GCA_937902595.1 uncultured Myxococcales bacterium | reverse complement strand
CAAGGCGCCGCTGCAATTCCGCAAACAGCCGCTCTTCGCAAAGGTTAAGTTTAAGTCAGGCGCGAGAGGCGCCAAGAAGAGCGCGCTGAGAATGGTGACAGGCGCGGCTGAGTTTAAGGTGGGTCCGCCGAGTAAGAAGAGCAGTCGAGGCGCGCGTGGTAAGAAATCACCTGCCCCTCCCCCCAAGCGGGTACTCAAGACCTATAAGGGTCGCAAGATCGACAAGAGCAAGACCTTTGGCAAGAAGAAGCTCGCCGCTGTGAGCCTTATCCACACCTTCGAGCGCTCCGCGTCGCAAAACGAACTGAACGTCAAGAGTAAGACCGGCTTCTCAGGCTGGGTCTTTGGTAAGTCGGTCATGAAGACTCAGGTCAAAGTCGACGTCACCGCCCGTACATCTGGACGCCTGTCTGGCGGGATCACCGCTAAATGGTTCGGGAAGGATGTAAAAGCGCCGCTCACCTTGAAGAAGACTGTCGCCAGCGGCGAGGTCTACACCAAATCAGACCGTTGGTCCAAGAGCGGCCAAAAGTCTAAGAAGATCCGCTTTTCACTTGGTCCTATCCCCTGCTCCGTCGAGGTCGGCGCCGCGTTTAAGGCGGGGATCGAATACCGGGCGGCGTTCTCACGCGCCGCGATCTCCTTGGACATCACCCCCTTCGTTAACGCCGACGCCTTCGCCCGCTTCGCCATAGACATAGGCATCGCGGCGGCGGGTATCGAAGGCCGCGTCACCTTACTCGACGCAGAGATGCGCACCTCGGGTGAGCTTGGTCTGTCCACAAACGAAGAAGGACAGCTCATCGTCTATGACGTGTTCCAAGGGGATCGCGGTCGAAAGAGCTTGGCCGGAAAGCTCTATGTCTTCGCTCGAATCAACCTGCTCTTCGTCAAGAAGACCTATAAGCACAAGATCTTCAAGTGGGGCGGCAAGAAGGACGTCGACCGCCTATACCGAATCAACACCGAGGTGCGCTTAGTGTCGACGAAGGCGCTGTCTAAGGACATCCTCACTCAGTTAGTACCCGTGAAGACAAACCGCGAGAAATATGATGGCCACTTTGGCAAATGGCGAGACCCTGGCGTGTGCCCCAAGGGGTCCTTTGCCTTCGCGGCGGCTCAACAGATCCTCCCGAAACAGGGCAAGAAGAAAGATGACCTAGGTTTGACCGGGCTCCTGATTCGCTGTCGCACACCGGGAGGCGTGGAGACCAAGACCATCTGGTCGAGCAATCTCAGCGTGGGCACCTGGAGCGAGTGGGCCAAATGTCCAGACGGCGAAGCCTTTGTTGGATACAGGTTCAAGCTCGAAAAGAAGCAAGGTAAGAAGAAGGACGACTCCGCAGTCAATGAGATCGAGTTCGTCTGCGGTGATGGCACCAAGATAAACCCCGTCGTTAAGGGAGCCGGTCGTTGGGGCAAATGGCGCTCAGGTCAGAGATGCAAACAAGGTGGGCGTATCGATAAGTTTCGCTTAAAGCTACAGACAGGGAAGAAGAAGGATCACACCGGAGTAAACTCCATCGAGGTCTGGTGCCGTAAGTATCGGAAGCTCAAGAAGGGGGCGACCCCTTCGCTCAAATGCAGTCAGGGTAAGCTTGAGGGCAGTCGATGCCGCCTAGCTGACGCCAACCTGAGCGGTTTTGGGAGCAAATGCCGCATGAGCGGTAGGTGTGGCTGCGGCCTCTACATCGGAAAGAAGCACAAGGAAGTGTTTGTCCGCTGCTTTGGCGGAAGATATGGGCCAGTAAAGGGCGGAGGTAAGGCACCGCCGCCACCACCGCCAGGGAAAAAGGTCAAGAAGGCTAAGAGCGCGCCCAAGGCCCCACCAAAGATAAGGACCTGCCCGAAGGGGTGGTACGCGACCACGGCGACCTTACAGCTCAAAAGTAAGAAGAAGAAAAAGACGAAGAAGAAGAAGCGAGACGTCTGCCTCTTTAAGGTCAAGGGCGTCTCTCGGAGCGCCGCCAATGCCTGCGTGAGCGCTGAGTATTATCGAGACAGCGGCGACGCGTACTCTGAGTTTGCGAGGCTCAAGGAGTGTAATATCTGGATCGACAGTCGTCGCAATGGGGTCTTCACCTTCCCCACGGAGCAATAGCCTGCCTACGCCTCAACGCGATCTCTAGGGAGACCGCGGCGGCGCGACATACGAGCCACCGCGGCCGCTCTCTTGGCCCTATGACATTACGCCACCACAGCACCTGGCGCCGAAGGTGTGCTCGTTCCATAGGGACGCTGCTACAGGAGCGCTTTGAATCATTGGTGAGTCACTCCCCTAGGCACGAAAATCGACTCATCCCCATAAAAACCTGACTTTTGTCTGTCTGTTCGCTCTGAACTGGGTTAAAGGGCGCCTGTTCTTGCTCCGTCGCTCGAGGTTTACCCCTGGAGACTCCGGAGGGAGGGGGCGCGCACGTGGAGGAGCGGCCTCCCAATAGATACAGTTTTGGGACGAACTATAACACTTGGCGTGCGTCGTAATTTTTGAGCGGGCACGTGCAAACAAACGAGGAAAATAATCGTGAAGCAGAGCTTGAAGCTGACTCAATTTTTATTGCTTGGACTCGCGGTCGCGCTGGTCGCTTGCGGCGACAGCAAAGACACCGACGACAACGGTGGCAACAACGCTGACATGGGCGCTGGACCAGCTGAGACGATCAGCTACACCGGCGTCGCGTCGGCATGGATCGCCGGCGCCGCTAACACTACCTTTACGGTCTGCGCGCACGGTACAGAGAGCTGCACCACGACGGATGAAGATGGAAACTTCACCGTCGAGGCCGTGCCCGCAAACAGTGAGGTTATCCTGACCTTCGTGAGCGATGATAACGCTCGCATCGCGTTCCCGATCATCACCGGCGCTGAAGACACGACGGCGAGCCGCTCCTTTACTGTCGTGAACCGCGCTATCGCGGACCTGATGGTCGCCAGCGTCCCAGGCGCCACGGGTGGTATCGATGACACCAAGAGCGTCCTGACCTTCTATGTTGGAAATGGCGGCTACCAGACCCTACGTGGGCTCCCTGGTGTCACGGTGAGCTACGACGGGCCTCAGACGGACGCGAGAGTCAACTACATCATCCCCACCGGCGCCGCGCCGGGCGTCGCCGTTGGCGGAGAGGGCATCAACACGAGCAGCGTCACGGGCAACGGTTTCATCGCCAACGTCACCACCGGCGACTACACCATGACCATCGACGCCGGCGACCGTAACTGCACCCCCGACTTCGCGTGGCCTGCGGCCGAGGGTAGCCCAGCCAACACCTTCCGCGTACCAACCCTTGAGGGCTTCGCGACCTTCAACTTCGTCAACTGCCTCACGGAGCAGACCGTGACCTCGAACGGCGTGGTCAATGATTTCGCCACGTCGACCGGGCTCGCCGGCGCCGAGGTGTGCTTGAACTGGGGTCTGAATGAGGACGGCTCATACGAGACCTCATCCTGCCAAACGAGTTCAGAGACGGGCGAGGTCGTCCACGCCGACGTGCCCGGTGATGCCCAGGTGCTCATCGAGGTCGTCAAAGAGGGCTATATGACGGTCATCGCGACCCTGGAGACGCTCATCGACGACGTCAACTGGTTCACGGTATCTCCGCCCAGTCAGGCGCTCCTCGTCGCCGCCGCGACCGCGGGTGTGAGCGTCGACGAGACGAAGGGTCACATCTCCGTGTGGGTCCTCAATCAGACCAACGAGTCCCTCGACGGATTCACGATCTCCCTAGAGGGTTCCGAGAGCCCAGTCGCCTACTTTGGTAGCGGACTCGTAGACCCATCCCTGACCGCGACCAGCTTGACCGGCATTGGCGGCTTCTTCAACGTTGACCCAGGCAGCTACACCGTCAACGTTGAGAAGGAAGGCGTACTCTGCACAACGAGCTCATGGAGCTGGGCGGCTGGCGGTGGCTACGCCGTGCCTGTTCGAGCCAACACCTTCACCGAGCTGGGTGTCGTATGCATCGACGAGCCGAGCCCTCGCTTCGGTGAGCCCGCAGAGCCCATCGACCCACCCATGTGCACCGAAGGCGAGGCTGAAGCCAACTGCGCCGCGACCTGCGGATTCTTCGTCGCCTGTGGAGCTGCGCTCTGCGAAGGTCTGCAAAACGTCTCTGAGTGGGAGACGACCTCAAGCGCGGCAGGAATGCAGAGCGCCTGCGAGGCCGTCTGCGCGTCTACCCCTGCCCTCGTCGAGACCGTCTGCGCTCACACGAGCTGTAACGACACTCTGAGCCTGGTGGTCGACAGCCAGGAAGGCTTCGGGGACTTCTGCTCCAACGGGCTGCCTACCCTGCTCGAGCGAGCCGCCGCTTCCGCGGCCGAAGAAGACTCTAACCTCACTCAGGTTGTCGGGCTGGTCACCGCGTCTGAGCCCGTTCAGATGGCCCTCAGCGCAGATGGTCCTCTGACCGTCTTCTTGCCCGTCGACTCGGCCTTCGAGGCCCTCGAGATGGGCGTACTAGAGATGGTCGCGAGCGACGAGATGCTCCGAGACAGTATCTTGGGATATCACGTCGTTGACGCGGGACTCCCCGCAGCGGCAGTAGTCGCTGCTATCGAGGGTGGTCAGGACAGCGTTGACACCCTCGGCGGCTCCGTCAGCCTCGCGTTGGTTGAAGGCCAGGTTGTCGTCGGCGGCGCCACAGTCATCGGTACGGAC
This sequence comes from uncultured Myxococcales bacterium, assembly GCA_937902595.1. Lineage (GTDB taxonomy): Bacteria > Myxococcota_A > Bradymonadia > UBA7976 > UBA1532 > UBA1532. Next base: position 1,214 of record CALELH010000106.1, on the reverse strand, counting down.
ATCTACGCTAAGAACGGTGTCATCCACCTGATCGACAGCGTTATCCTCCCACCGGCTCCGGCTCAGCCTGAGCCTAAGGAGTAAGCAACCTCAGGGTGGCGGCGCAGGTAGAACGCCGCGCCGTCACTCTCCGCCTCTCCTTCCACAACATCCGCCTCTCAACATGCCCGGGCGAGCTCCGCTTAAGCGGGCTCTACAAGACCTTCTTGATACAATCCATCAGCATATCTAGGCCCGAGTCTTTCTCTCTCATAGCACTCACAATCTCAGGCGCTGAGGCGGCGAGTTCAGGGGTCAGCGGTAGCAGAATCTCAGTCCCACCTTTATGAGGGCCCGCGCGCTCCGTGACCTCAAGCTCGAGGACGGGAGGGTCACCATCGTGCTCTTGGCTCCCGAGGGATGGGCAACGACTCCACCACAAAGGACACGAAGCAACGATCGTCGGCAACGACCGTTGCTTATGACCTACGAAGCCCGATTACCTGTACTCTGTACCTGCATCGGGTGTGGGCAATCATCTTGGTTGAGTGGCTATAAATTGGGTGCAGCGCTTCGGCCGCCCCTTCACTTCTTGGCCCCCGACACCGCAGCGGTACAGACACCCTTAGCGCATTGAATCTCAGTAACAGGCGTCACGCTCGTGGACTTCTTGTCCTCCCAGCGCTTGTCATATGTCGTCGCGATCTTACCCTTGCTGTAGACCGTCAAGATGTCGCCATTTTTCTTGTTTCGATATGCCACGGCGAGAGGCTGGATCTTCAACTTGTACCCCGAGTCATATTGAACAGTCGTCTCGCCATCTTCCTTCCCATAATAGAGCTTCCGGAAGTGACTCTTCACCTTGAAGAGGATGATAATGTCTCGGCTCCAATTGTCGGCCATCGCCTTGGCCGCGGCCTTGTCAGCGTCAGACTTATACACCTTGGAGAACTTCCAGGGCTTTAGGTCACGCTCTTTGAACTCCGGATCATCACAGACCCGATCCGAGGGACATCGAGAGCACCGCCCATTGAGCATGCAGCGGGATCGCTCACAGCCGCACATTATCCTGTCGCAATCGCCATCGTCCGAGCATCGGCCCGGGCACGTGTTACCGACGGTCTCACAGCTCACCTTCTTCGAAACCTTCGGTGATCCGCTTACGTAGATGTTCGACCAGTTGCAGGTCCCCGTCAGCTTACCCGCCTTCTCGACGTAATCGAGGGAGCAAGAAT
>CALELH010000105.1 GCA_937902595.1 uncultured Myxococcales bacterium | reverse complement strand
CAGGCCTCGTGGTCGCACCAGGTCAGAAGGTCTCACTCGACTTCAGCCCCGGGCGTGACCCCGAGGGCGTTTTGGGTCAGGCCCTCGACACCAACGGTATCTTCTACCGTTATGAGCTCGCTCGCGGCCGCGGATACATCCTCCCTACTCGAGGCTTTGAACGACGCGCCAGCGGCAACGACGGCCACCCCGATCCGGATAACTGGTCAAACTGGGGCATGGCACCCCAGATCGTGCCTCGTGGAGATGGCCCCGTCGACATGACCGTGCGTGTTCGCGCTCGAGACTACGGCGGTCGAGAGGCAACTCAAGACATCGACATCCGCTTGCTCAACGAGCCGCCTGTCATCGACGGTGTCGAGACGGACGTATACGCGCGCGGTCCTCAGATCGATCCCGGCCAGCAAGTCGAGATCGGCAACTTGGGTAACCGCCGGTACCGCGTAGTCGTTGAGGCTCGACCCGATCCAGGTGTCGACGCGTCACTCAACTATCGCGCACATGACAAGTACGGACAGGACGTCACGGCGACCGCCGACCTGGATGGTGATGGAAACGCAGACGGCGACGCAGTCGCTGGTAACGCGGGTCGCTTCACTTTGACCTTCAATAACGTTCCTGATGGTGGCCAGAACTACAACGCACGCGTTGAGGTCAGCGATGGCAACGACTCCGTAACCAAGATCATTCGTATCTATGTCCCATCCATCAGCGCTGAGGCTGCGGCGAACATGCGCTACACCATCGACGTGGGTAATGACGGCTCTTTGGAGTTGGTCAACAGCCGCTCCAACAATGTTGAGTTCCGTCTCCCACCGGGGCAGAACACCATCAACATCTCAGGGTCCGTTGAGGCGAACGGTCAGCGTATCCCATTTGACCTCGGCGACGTTAGTATGCCCAACGAGGCACCGCGCTTCCAGAACCCACGCCTCGTAAGCCAGGACGGCTTTGACGTCGTCGTCGCTGCAAGCGCTACAGACCGTGATGGCGACCCTGTCATCATCACCGTCGACTGGGGAGATGGAACCACAAGCCGCGGACGTAACGTGATCTATCGTCACAGCTACGCCAACGCTCGTTTCCAGGAGTACACCGTGCGCATGCGTGCCACCGATGACCGTGGCCTCTTCGATGAGCACTCGCTCAGCGTCGACATCTTGCGTCCGGCCATCAAGGAGTCTGACGTCAGCAGCCTGACCTGGACCCGAGTCACCGAGACCGAGGGTAATTACGACGGTATTCGTGGCTTCGCCATCGACCCTGCTGGCACGCTCTTTACCCACAACTACATGGACATTGTGCGTCGCTCGACGAACGGTGGTGATGACTGGACAGACGTCCTCCGTGACATTGAGTGCTGTGGTGGAATCGCTACCAAGAACGCTGGTGAAGTCTACGTAGCGAGCCCATCAGGCCTCTACTTCTCCGGAGACAACGGCGACAACTGGGAGCTATACGACGAGTCCAAGTTCTTGAAGGTGGCGGTCAGCCCCGACAAGAACTTCATCGTGGCCGCCACGAAGGATGAGGTGAAGCGCTTTGATACGACGGGGCGCTTCATCGACACCTATCGCGTCGCCGGCGAGGTCTCAGATCTCGAAGCATGTTCCGCAGGTAACCGCTCCGCGTTTACAAGCCGGGTCGGTCAGATGTTTATTAACGACCGACGGGACATGAACCCAGCTGGCTGGAGAATCCCCGAGGACCGCTTCGCTAAGGGCAAGGGCGAGAGCAGCGTGTCCTTCGACAAGTCCTGTAATCTCTACCAAGGTATGTGGAACGGCTATCGGATCCTCAAGGCTGATAACTCCATCGAGCCATCGAGCGTTAAGGTGCCCAAGCACTTGTTCCACCCTCTCGGCTCCAACAGCAAGAACATCTACGGTGGTACGGGTTCCATCTACGATATCCTCGCCTGGCCGGAAGGCGCCGCTATCATCGGCGCTGACCGCGGCATTTGGGGAGAAAATGAACCATGGAACGCATACAGAAAGCCGTACTGGAAGAAGCGTGATCGCGGTGTGGATCGCTCCAAGACCGTACGCGGACTCTTGATGCACCCCACGAGTGGCTTCGCCTATATGGCGACCAGCAGCGCGGTGCAGTTACCCAAGTATTGTCGTAAGGCGCGCCGAGGCGCTCGAGGTCGACGCCGACGTGGTCGTCGCGCTCGAGTTCAGTACTACTACGTGTTCTGTGGATTCACTCAGAACTTCTATGGTGGTCTCTACCGAAGCGTGAACCCGCTCCTCCTCTCCCGTACCGTGGGTGAGGGTGGCCGCGAGTTCGATCCTCGTTACGGTCGTGGCGTCTCTTACGATGGAAACCAGGGTGGTCTCGTCGTCTCGAACAACGAGGATGAGAAGGCCTTTCTCTGGCTCGTCAACACCGCAGAGAGCACTATCAGCAAGTGGGATCCAGGAAGGAACCGCCCGGCTGAGGTTGGTAAGTATCGCGTCGGTATTCCGGCTGGTGAATGCCCTGGCAGTTGTTGCTGGAACGACGGCTGTAACATGGCCGGCCCAGTCGCTATTGACAGCGCTGGTGACGCCTATATCGCGAGCCGTGGCTTCGCGATGCAGGGTACCGTGACCAAGATCGCTGGTGATGTTGAGCGCTGCGTCGACCGTAATAATAACGGTCGTATCGAGACCTCTCGTAACGGTGAGGCCATGGCCTACGGCGAAGATGAATGTGTCATCTGGACCCGTCCTGTTGGCCCAGTGAATGCTGTACTCCGCGCTCTCGCGGTCGACCAGGGTGACGTGACACATCCCAATGGTTATGTCTGGGTCGGTGGGTATAACACCCAAGCTGCCTGGAAGCTTAATCCTGAGACGGGTGAGGTCCTCACGGACATCGAACTCGGCGTGCCAGCCTACGGTATGGTCGTCACATCAAGCGGCACGATGTACGTGTCGACCTTGGGTCTAGGTCAGTTGCAGGTGATCAACACCATCACGAACCAAGCGGGCCGCATAGTGGATAACCCGGGCGGTCTCCGAGGTGGTGGCAACAGCTCTTACGGTGTCGCAATCGATGGCCGTGGACGGATTTGGATGAACGGCTGGGGCACTCCAGACGCTATCGCCTACGATCCTGCTGATGGTACCTGGTGCCGAATGGGTCTCCCCTTCGGCATGAACGTCGGTCGCGGTATCACTATGGACCCATCGGGTCGCATGTGGGCTGCTGTCGGCGGAGACGGTGCGTCTCACATCGCCTTCTGGGATGCTGACGACTGCGTCTCCGGTCAGAGCAACGACGTTCCACGTCGACAGCTCATCGCCATGGAGAACGGTATTACTGGTCCTTCGGCGGTCAGCAGCGATGAAAAGGGCCGTATCTGGCTCGCTCATCACTCATCGGAGAAGCTGGTCATGATTGAACCGGATAACAACTTCCGCGTCACAACCTTCGACGGCACCAATCGCGTCTTCTCATTCAGTGATGTGTCGGGTCTACAGAGGCGGATGAGCATTGGGCAGGGTAGCTACGAGCATGACTTCGAGGCTGACTGTGATAACCCACAGTGGACCGCTCTCGACTGGAACGCTCGTACCCCAGCAGGCTCATCCATCTCGTTCACTGCTCAAACAGCCGCGCGACGAGCTAAGCTCGTGGAAGGCGCGACAGTGAACGTGGGTCGCTCTCCTGGTGACCTCGGGCCGATTAACCTCAGTGGACGGATGGCAGCGGATAACGTAGAGAGTCGTCGATTCCTACGAATCCGAGCTAGCCTCACCCTCGGTGATGACAAGAGAAGCCCTGTGCTTCAGACCTTCCCCGTTCGCTGGAACTGTGACTAAGAGCATTTGAACCCGCCGACCGTCCTGGTCGGCGGGTACGCCTTTGGCGTATCATCCGTATCTTCCTCAGCTTGAATCTACTCCATCGCGTGTCGCTCAGCGGCTCACCAAGAACGCGCCTCCAACCAACATGCTGACGCCGACCCAATGGGAGAGGCCTACATGCCTTACCTCAGCGCCCATCAGTCCGTAACGATCGAACAATAATGCGACGATCAACTGACTGGCGACCGCGAGCGCACAAAAGGTAGCGACGCCGATAATCGGTAATGTCCAGTTCACTGCGGCCAGGGATGTCACACCGATGACCGCAGCCAAGTATGCCCACCAAGGCACCTGTCCAATAAACGAGAGACCGTCTCCCCTGAGACCTACGCCCATCCACAGGAGACCAATAAACGCACCAGCGACATGAAGCACCACCGCCGCCTCCATCTCACCGACTACACGACTCATTCGGACGGACATTTGCAAGAAGACTGGATGACCAATCCCCACAAGGATAGGAACCAACAACCATACTGGATTCATGATTACCTCAAGTTCTGATTCACGGAGAGCGCGAATGCTCTTTGGATTGGATAGGTCGGGCTTCACGATCCCAGGTGGCTTAACCGGGAGATGCGCCCTTTAGCTTAGGAATTGGACAACCGCGATGACGCCATCTCGCTCGTGGTAACGAACGAGGAGCTCACCTTCACTACGTTGTCCCGACTCTGGGTCAATACGCCACCAGCGCTCATAATCAATGCAATGCGAGCCAAGATTAAGCCTCTGTGGAACCTCGGCACCGAAGCGCCACTCGGTAAACAAGGTCCGATATCGTTCACGGAATAACGCTTTGCCTTCTATGGAGAGCTCCTCCCCGTGAAATACTCGGACATCATCGTGATAGCAGGCGACGAAGGCTTCTAGACTCGCTGCGTTGTAGGCGTCCAATTGACGCTTCGCGAGGTCGACAATGACTGACATGATTACTCCTGATGTCATGCGTTATCGAGAAGACATATGCTATGGCCACAGGCCCGGCACAAGCTGTGTTTACCAATTGAGCAGTGTGCCACAATTCAGGGTCATCTGTGCCCCATAGAAGCCCTGCGGAGTAGCTCTATCGCGCGCTCATCGTCTGGCTTGAATTCAAGCGCACGCTTCAAGCTACGAACGGCCTCCGAACGACGACCGAGTCTCAACAACATCTGACCCTGATACAGGTGTCCATCGATGAAGCTTGGAACCAATTCAAGATACTGCTTCAGAATGGGGAGCGCCTCTCGTTCGCGCCCTGTCATGGCGAGAGCGGTCCACAGGCCCCGCTTGCTGTTCACGTCAGCGGGACTTATCCCTTGAGCCCTGGAGAAGTAATAGACGGCATCCTGTGGCCTACCTTGATTCATTCTGACGTTACCGGCCTCTACCCAAAACTGATAGGCGGTACCAGCACCAACTCCCAGGTGGTGCTTCGGGCGTCGAAGCGATTCGTGATCAGCAGCGAGTTCGTAGAGAGCGACCGCGTCGTCGTGCCGCCCCTCAGCCAAGAGCGCTTTCGCTCTCACCGCCAGCAAACGGGTGGGTTGAATGTTGAGTAGGGGCGCCGTCTGTTCTAGAACCCGTAAACTCTTGCCATGGTCTAGATGGCCAAAGGCATGAAAAACCGAGTATAGGCTCTGCTGTATCTTGGCCCGAAGCCCCGGGGAGGCCTCATCTACTTTACGCAACGACGCTAGGGTAGAGGCTTGAAGCTCTGGGCGTCCGGTGCTGAAGAAGAACAGCGTGGCATAGGCAGCGGCGCGGACATCAGGATCCTTCGCCTCTATCAAAGCTTGTACTGAACCTATAACGGAGGCCTGCCATCCTTCATCGACGAAGAAGATCCAATCCTGCACCAAGTAGGAGAGCGCCGAGATAGCTCTAATAGACGAATCAGTGGTCACAAGGCTCATAATGCTATGAGCTGACTTCTCACGGACTGATGATCCCTTCTGGCCAGTCGGACCCCTGCTATCACGTTGGGCGGCGATGGAAAATAGCGCCTCAACTAGAGCCGGTCTCGGCTTCGTTTGACCATACAGCTGGGTCAGACCACTGCGCTGCCATTCGATATCGCGGTCATCGTGGCATCGATCACACGCGTTTCGAACGCCCACCTCTTCATCGATCTTCGGACGAGGAATCGCGACCGTGTGGTCTGAACGCTCCATCTTGAAGTGAGATGGAACAGAGGGGTGCTGGTGAAAAGGCATGTGGCATCCCACGCAGCTTGCTTTTCTATCCCCCGAACCATGCTCCTGGTGAGCCGTTCCATCCTTGGATGGATGACAACCAAGACACTGACCATCATCAAAGCGACCCGCCAAGGCGCGGCCATGGACGTCACGATATGACTGGTCGTGAGGATCGTGACAATCAACGCAGGTCATACTGCCGCCCAGATAGCATTCGCTGTATAGATGCCCCTCTTGATAGCCAAAGTCTGCCGTGCGCCCATCAAAATGGACCATTCGCATCGCTGGGTCTGCCAAAGTCGCCGTAGAGAAGTAGCGATCGAAGGATGCTCCCGAAACATACCCAGGAGCGACAATACTCTTGGTCGCGTGACACGACATGCACACCCGAACCGACGCCTCTTTCGTAAAGGTGTCGAGAGAAGCGAGACCGATGTCTTGACTCGATGCACCCTTGGCTTTCATCAGGTCGGCGTGACGACGACCGGGCCCATGGCAAGACTCACAGTTGATGCGAAACGAGGCAGTGTGCGTCCTGAATTGACGCTGATTAGCGTCGAAGGTCACGTCAATTTGGCTTCCATGACAGTTCCCGCAGTTCTTGCGATTGGTGAAGCCGAGGCTTCTCTTTGGAGGCCACACACACTCAGCGATTGGGAAGGTCCCATCGATGGCGACCCATTGGTAATCCACTCGAGAGGTTCCGCTGATGATTCGCTCCACTCGCCTCTGGCAAAACCATCGCCGGGCCGCCCGATTAAACTCAAACGGTAGGTGCATCAAGAGGCCTTCGCCCGTTCGATGGAAGTAGGCTTGACCCCCGCCTCCCACCATAGCGTCCACACCGACGATCCCATCAATTGATACTCGCTCTCGGTCGGCCTCTTGGTCCCCTTGTCCGCGACGAATCTCAAAATATGCGCGACCCTGGCTTTCGGACATTGAGACAAGAGCATCACTAAATCGAAATTTGCGCTCTCTCTTCCGGGGAATGATGATCCGCGTATCGCTGGAGCTGCCTGCGACACCGTGGGTTGACCTCCGCCAGAGACGATGCTGTTCTTCGTGGCACTCCTTGCAGGCATCTGCGCCAATAAAATCGCTCAGGGGTGTGACTTCATGATCACGAGACGGGAGCGGGATCAAAGTCCCCTTCTCTCCTGCCGGTACGCGTGTATCGAATGGCTCAGCGTCTGGGACTTCTGCAAGAGCAGGACCATCGGTAATGACCCGTCGCGATGGGGACTCTCCACCTTGACAGCCTAGAAACAGCGCCGCAATAAGCCAGAACGGCGTGATGAGATGATTTGGACGCATAGTACATCATGCGTCAATTGAGGTGTCGTAGCACCTACGAAACTACGCTGAATAACAATTTGGGCATCCGGCTGATACCTCCCTCTCCTCAGGAAACCCCGCCAACTACCCTGACTCGACGTCACAGAACGACTCAAGGACCTTCCATTCATTGTAGACCAGCACTTTTGGGGCCTAAAGATGACCGAAGACCGAAAAAAGATGTAGATTGCTTGCGGTCTCGAAGGGATCCGGATAGCAGACACTGTGAGCAACGCACTAAAGAACATCGCAGAAGCGAAGTGGTTTCAGAATTTCATTATTCTGGCGATCCTGGCAGCCGGAGTGCTGGTCGGCATACAAACGTATGAAACGACCAGCTCCACCGTCCGTGCAATCGCGCCAACGATTCATCTTTTTGACCAGGTCATCCTTTGGATTTTCGTCATTGAGATCGCCATCAAGATGGGCGCCGAAGGTGCCCGTCCCTGGCGGTACTTTCTCGATCCATGGAACATCTTTGACTTCGCTATAGTCGCGGTCTGTTTCCTACCCTTTAACGCTGAATATGCAGCCGTCCTCAGGTTACTAAGGCTACTACGAGTATTGAAGCTGGTCCGCGCGCTCCCACGCTTGCAGATCTTGGTCGGCGCGCTGCTAAAGAGTATCCCCAGCATGGGATACGTATCGATCCTGCTTCTCTTGCTCTTCTATGTATACGCATGCGCGGCGGTCTTCATCTTTGGTGGTAACGATCCCGTTCACTTCCAACACTTACCCCTGGCCATGCTCTCTCTATTTCGGGTGGTCACAGGGGAAGACTGGACCGACGTGATGTACATCGCCATGTACGGCTGTGACAACTACGGCTATGAGGGCATGGCCGAGCTGTGTACTCAGCCACACGCCATGCCCGTATTCGGCTCGCTCTTCTTCTGCTCCTTCATGATGTTTGGCGCCATGATCATCCTCAACCTCTTCATAGGTGTCATCATGAACGGGATGAATGAAGCAGACGCAGAGGTCGCTAAGGAGGCGGCAGAAGAGGCTGAGAGTATGGGCGGACCTACACGAGAGCAGAGACTCGCCCAGCTCGCGGTGGAGCTGTCAGCGATTCAAAAAGAGATTAGCCAAATCGCGATCGCTGAAGATGAGACCGAAAAAAAACTATAACGGTCTCGTAGTCCTCTGCTGCCCCAGAAAACCTAGATCTCGCAGAAGAAAGAAGAGTCGCCGACGATCCCCGCCGTCGCGCTCGGGTCAATAGGATTGCGAGGTGCGCCCTGGAAATCCGTCTGAACTAGACCTGTGCAGGAGATTGTCCCGCTGACCTGTGGCTCCGCATATGTCGTCGAGATTGTGCAGGTACCGGCGTATGTAAAGTCCTTCACATCGACGCTGCTGCGATGCAAAGCGTATGTATTCAAGGATGTCGTCACGTCTGGGATCACGAGCTCAACGGAGCACCCATCAAACTTGTTTCCAACCTCACCAGTCGCGTTGTCTGCCGCCTGACTGCAGGTGTAAGACCCACCGGAGGTTGAAAACCCCTTGATCTTTATCGTGAGCAGAGAGCCATCGTCGGCCGTAAAACTTCCCTCAAAGAAGCCTGTATCAGCGTCACTGCTGCACATGGACGCGGTCATCGCCACAGCGCCGCCCTCACCCTCGCTCGCCGCCTCAACAGAGAGGGTCGCATACTCGATCACCTCAGGCTCGTCCTCTTTCTCCTCCGCAGGCTCGCAACCTAGGCAGAGCAAAAAGAGAGGCGTTAGGGACAACAAGGATAAAGGGAATGTCTTCATGATGGTCTCACTCGCTTAGAAAAAATTGTTTACGAGGTCAGATTAAAGACTTCAAAGCATCCCATGCAAGTCCCTTTGAACACCTCAAATCGACCGTCCGTGTACTCAAGGAGTTGGGGCCGCAGACGAACGCCAACTTCTCCTACGTGTGAGGCGTCAACTCGAGAGCCGAGGAAAAACACGCAAGAGCCCGTAGATTAGGAAGATGAAGACTAAGAGACCAAAGAAGATGAGGCCACCGGAGCGCGTCGACTCGACGGGATCATCAACCGTGTGTGGCTCAGTACAAACGGGGCACTCTGAGAATCCTTTCGGCGCAGCCTCGCCGCAGAGAGAGCAGAAGAAAACCTCGGCGGTTGATCCAATCCCATTAAGCGCCACCCGAGCTGCCCCCTCATCGGCTGAGGAAACCGACACCGAGGCTACCGGCGATGGGATCTCTCCGCTCGTCGAGAGGGTGCCTCTTACATATGCTCCAATGCCTTCTGCCTCTAGGACGCCCTTAAGCATACCGGCTTCGTGGGGCCAGAGCCTATCGGCGACGACAACTCGCTCCTCATCGCTCATGTTTCTTCAGTCCTCCGGTCCGTTGAGATTTCTTCCTATCTTGTCCAGCATAGAGACCCTGAGAGGTGCCCGACAACATTCTCCCTCCATAAATTAAGGAATAGCTAAGCGCGCTTAATCTCGACTCTCATGACAAGGGCTCCATCGACTCCTCATGAGAGATGATCTTCCAAACATCCAAATAATTCGTTGAGATGAGACCAAGGGCTAGCCGAACGCATTGAAGTCGGCTAGCGTGCGCCGGCGTCAACAGGCGGTTGTACTTATGCTCACTCGGTTATCAAAACTCGGGGTCACGCACTTATTGGATGCTCTCCCGCCAAGACCGAGCGCCAATGGCGTGATCCACGCAGTCACCGAGCGGGTTGAACATTCCAAGAGACGAATCTCAGGGCACGCCTGGACCATCGTCCCCTACAGCCTGGCCCCCTTCTCGGGTCTCCCGCCACGCGGAGGTCGGCCCTTCGACTCCCTGGTACACGACCCCGTGAGAGGCTGGGTCCCAATTCAAGGCATAATGCACCGCCAGCCATCTGGCACGAAACGTCTGGTGATCCTCTTGCATGGCATCGCCTCAACGCCCCATGAACCATATCTTTGGCCTATGACTCGCGAGGCATTCGCGAAGGGGTCCGACGTACTGAGATTAGCGCTGCGCGGGTCTCTTTCGACAGGGTCCGACCACTATCACGCAGGCCAAACCGAAGATCTGCATGCGCTGTTTACAGATTCCCGACTCAAACGATACGACGAGATATTCCTGGTTGGATATTCGTTGGGAGGGCAGATCGCTCTACGCTTCGCTCTCCAAGCAAGAGACCAGCGTCTTCGAGGGGCCGTATCCCTCTGCTCGCCAATCTCTATGAGCGCCTCACAGATCGTCTTGGATGGTCCTGAGATGGCAGCTTATCGATATGGGATCCTCCGCTCTCTTAAGCAAAAGTATCGACGGCTGGCTCGGCAAGGCGAACGTGAAGGCAAGCCTATGGCCGCCTCGGTCAAGTCCGTAGACGCTGTCCGAACCTTCTACGAATGGGATCAGACCGTCGTCTGTCCGAGGTATGGCTATCAGTCTGTCGAAGAATACTACACGGATGTCTCAGTAGCGCCCCGACTGGGTTCTCTGTCGATTCCCGCGCTGCTCATTTTTACCCAGAACGACCCCTTTGTCCCATACGCACCACTCGCGCCTTATCTTACCGAGGTCAGTGAGACGACAGATGTTCGCGTACTCGCTAAGGGGGGTCACCTGGGCTTCGCGTCGGATCTACAGCTCGGTTGTGGTGAACAGACCGGCATCTCTGCGCAGGTCCACGCATGGATGGACACCCTCAAGAACTAAGCAAAACCGCGGAGCGGCTGAGCTTGAGCGACTTAGTCTTCAATCGCTGGAAAATAGACATCAAGATCACCCACCTCATGTCCAGGTGCGATGGGGGTCGCCAGCTCATCAACGGAGAATATCGCTGCGGGTAGGCGCAAAGACACGCGCAGGCGCTCCATGGTCTCAGGCACAAAAGGATAGAGCATGATCATCAGGCTCTTGAGCATGTAGAAGGCGCTGTACAACGCGTCACGGCGCTCCTCTTCTGGGAAGCGGTCGTCGTGAGGCTTATGCTTATTGAACAGGCTGTTGATCTTGCGAGCATAGTTCTCAAGCTCGTAGATCATGCTCGGGTATGTCGCCTTGTCCATGGATTTTACGTACCGCTGGATCATCCGCAAGGTGTCCTGCTCTACGTTATCCATCAACTTACCATCGGGAACCTTCCCATCGAACTTGGAATGAGCGGCCGAGATCGGGCGCTCAAAAGCTGCGTTCATTCGCCCAGCCAAGAACTCATTGCGCTGGTCCAGGGTGTCAAAGTCGAAATCCGATGGCTTATCGGACAAACCTAAGAGCGCCAAGTAGTATCGAATCTGATTAGGGCTATATCCCTTCTCTTCGAGCAGCTGCTCACCGGTGTAGAAGTTGCCCTTACTCTTGCTCATCTTCATACCGCTGACCATGAGGTGAAAGCATCCGAAGACCTCATTGAGCTGCAGCTCACCGGCGACGGGCATGCGGTCTGGATCCTCCTGAGCGCCTAGCCACATGGCCGCCTGCATCAAGACGTAGAAGAAGACGTTGTCCTGCCCCAAGAACTGGTAAATCTTCGCCTCTGGATCACACCAGAAATCCTCCGCCGTCACCGACGCGTCACCGCGAGCCTCCAGGGCAAGCTCGGTGAACGTGATGGGGGCGATGAGGGAGTCTGGCCACACATAGAGGGTCTTTCCTGCGACGTCGGGATCTACCTCAGGTAAGGGGATACCCCACGGGATGTCCCGAGAGATTGAGCGATAAGCCCACTCGTCGACGTAGACGCTCTCGATGCCCCCCTCTGCCAGTAGAGCCTTACCAGCCTCCATATCGGCCATATTCTCGAACTGTAGAACCATCTGCTGGCCCTGGGCGTACTTGCGCTTGTGCTTAGCCAGGTCACCACTGAAGGTCTTATAATGGTCTTCGTGGTCTCGAGAGAATCGAACCGCCGGGGCGACCTCATCGAGCACCTGCTGCAACACGATCTTGCGCCAGCTCTTCTTCTTGGTGTCCAACCACGCCTTAATCAGGTCAGCGGCGGACCACATATCCAACCAGAGGTGATCTGTCTCCTTGAGCTCCGGGCTCGCGTCGCTGACGGTGCTGCTCGGGCTCTCGAGATCCTCTGGCGTGTACTGGTTCCCACAGACATCGCACTCGTCGCTGTAAGCCTCCGTGTTGTCACACTTCGGGTTGGGACAGGTCCCGCGCACCAATCGGTCTGGAAGGAACCGGTCCACCTCGGAGTCATACCACTGCCGCGAACGCCGCTTCTGGAGACGCCCATTTTCATAGAGCCGTCGTAACATCTCCTGGCTGCGCGCCGCGTGCTTAGGGAAGCACTCGGGACGAGAGGTACCAGAATAGATGTCGAGGCCGATTGCATAGCGATCGATCGTCGCCTTCTGCTTGGAATGAATGCCCTCAACCACCTCGCTGACGGACTTGCCTTCGCGCATCGCCATCAGCTCGCTGGCGCTACCATGATCGTCCGTGCCACAGACGTACAAGACGTTCTCCCGACCGATGAGCATCCCTAACCAGCGAGAGTGGATGTCGGGTGGAAGCAGCGCCCCCGCGAGGTGTCCCAGGTGTAGGGGTCCGTTCGCGTAGGGCATACCGGCCGTTACCACAGCGCGCTTGGGCCGCTCTAGACGTCCTAAAATGTTCTCGATAGTCATCTGATACATAGGTTCTGCAGACTCCGTCAGCGATCAGGACGTGACCCTAATCAGGGTCGGTCCGGCCTGCAAGTCTCTTGAGCGGTATATGAGTCACCAAGACCCATAATTTTTGTCGGTCCACAAACCAAGAATAGCGACGTGCACTTGGGCTCTCTTCAAGAGCTAGGTGATGCTCTGCTGCGCCGTTCATGCCTGATCATCCTCAGGACCGGGCACGACAGCTTCCATACCCGTGATGAAGAGGAAGCGGTCGGTGCTTGTGTAGCTTAGTGATACCTCGTCGCTCAGGCCCATGGCGCTCCTCGCAGATTCGGCGAGGTGTTCAGGGGACGCGGACATCTCAGTCCTGAGCAGAGCGAGGCTACTCCATCGCATCTCACCCCAAGACCAGCGTTCGAGCACCGCTTCAATTGGGCCGTCAGGAGCCACTATCCTGACAATCTTGGGTAACTCTGTGACCTCTTCGAGATCGTGAGTCATTCGACCGCAGTGCAGATGACGATACCAGGCACCGTCGTCTGTCTGGATGACCTCTGCCCAAGAGTGATACCGACGCAATGCTCGCCACCGCAGAGTTGCCGTCTCTCGGGCGCGATGCTCTCGATCATGTTCCACCGCGTCCTTTAAGCTCTGGCTGGGCGCATCATCGATCGCACTCAACAGCTCTTCGAGTTGTGCCTCGCTGGGAGACGCCGGTAAGTTTTGGCCCACAGTCGCGTGGCACCAGCGATCTACAAGCGCCCAACGCTTCTTGTGGCTTAAAGACTCCGCCAGACGACGCCTCGACGTCCTCCCGGTCTTGATGAGCTGGTTCAAAACCCGAGATAGATGGTCAGAGGTCTCTGCTACCGGCGGTGGGCTGTTCTGCTCTGGCCCGAGACCCGACCATTCGGATGGAAGGCCCAGGTTCCATGCACACAGTCCGCATCGCACTCGCGGTTGGGCCCTCGAGCCAACCTCTTTGACCGCATAACGAACCGGAACACTCGTCCGCTCTTCAGAGGTCCTGGTGTGATTCCCTGTCCGCTCTAGCGGCGTGCGCGGCGCTGGCAGGTCCGGCGCTCTAAAGTCCGGGAGGAGACCATACTCAGCCCCGACGTAAACGTCGCTCTGAGGTCGATAGTCATCTCCTGTGTAGTAATAAGCGAACTCTAAGCCCGCCGTGTGATTGGGATGACTCTCCAAGAGACTCTCTACGGAGACCTCCGACCAACCAAATGTCGGCTGAGTCGACTTGAACCAATCCATGACGATCTTTCGATTACCGACCTCATCCACGATGAAGGTGGTGTACATAGCTCCCTCCTCATCGCGCAGTTCGACGGGGTGTCCGCGCACACCGGCCAGTCACTGACCACCGTGGGGCTCCCTGCGCTGCGCGTCCTGTTTTCGAATGTATTTGGGGGTTGGCGTCTCAAATTGCTCGCGTTGCGAGCCCGCCATCTAGATCAACCAAGGCGGGTATTGATTTATTCCCACTCAGGTCGAAAAAAGTGCCGTTTAGGTGGTTTTTGGTACGAGAGACCCTAGCGCATCGCGAGAGTTGAGGTGACTGAGCGCTTTGGCCTCATCAACGTGGACAGCACAGAACCACACCAGTCCATCTGGATGACCCGTGATTCCCTCAGGCAGGGGTCGGTAATCCGCAAAGGTGACCAACTGAAATCCACGGTGATCTCCCAACTCGGATTCCTTGCCACACAGCGCACAGTGGGGAGGCATCATGAGTGTGTCTATGCTCCTTTGAGGACAAGCTATAGCCGTTAACCATCCATCTCGCCTAAGGATAGCCGGCTTTTCCAAACCGACCTAATGGCGCGCGAGTCGCTGGAGCCGTATCCTAGGGATGTCACCCACTGATTTCATAGCCAGTAGGAGGATCCCTATGACGGTCGACGCGCAGGCGGAGCTACATTTTCGCAAGCTCGAATACATGTATCACTCTGCGGCGATCAATCGCTCCATCCCCAGCTGTATGACCGTCTCTGAGAACCGGGCCGAGGTCCACATGCGCGTCACCACGGACTTCTGGCATTCGGCGGGCGCCATGCATGGGTCCATGTATTTCAAAGGCCTCGATGACGCGGCGTTCTTCGCCGCCAACTCGGCGGTCCAAGAGTTCTTCGTTCTGACGGCCACCTTCGAGGTTGAGCTCCTCGCGATGGTGACCTGCGAATCCCTACGCGCCGTCGGCACCCTGGAGCGACGTGAGGGTCGTAAGATCTGGGCTCGGGCGGAGCTCTACGACGATAATAATACTCTAGCCGCCCGTGGTTCAGGTCTCTTCATCATCAGTCAAAGAGCCCTCGACGAGACCGTCGGCTACGTAGATCTCCCTCCGGCTGATTAGAGATTCCCACTCACTGAAGCGAGTCTCCGTGGCGATTGGAATGAGTCAAGATGGATACTGTATTCTATGAGCTGAGGCCTGAGACATCCTGGGAGCTGCCCATTGTTCCAAAGACAGCGCCAAGTGACGCCCTGCGGCCAAACCACACGATGGATGTGTCTCGCGCTGCTCATGATGCCTTTCGCGCTCTCAGGGTGTAACGCAGGGGGTGACCTAGAGGGGACACCGTGCACCCCTGAAGAGTTCAGCCAATACCGGTGCGTGGAGTGGAATGAGTGGAGCTGGGACTGGTGGAACGACGCCGGCGGCAACGATAACCGGCCGGGAGAGGGCAGGGTCCGACGGGAGTCACCCTATCGATATTACGCGTGCACGATGGTCGGGTCCTGGACGCACGTGAAGCGTTGCGACGGCCTCTGTCCAAATGTCACCCGAGTTCAACGGGTCTTCGCTTGTATGCCTTAGCGGCGTCCCTAGGTCACCTATAGACGCCGGCGTCTGCGTCCCATCAACCCGACCAAGAGGACGACGAAAAAGAACAGCGGCGTTGATGAGCTTCGCCCGCTGGCGTCACAACCACAGCCACCGGAGTCACCGGATGACCCCGCTATCATGCCGCCGTCGGCCATGCCTCCGCCTGCGCCACCTGCACCACCTGCACCACCTGCACCACCTGCGCCACCAGCGCCACCTGCACCACCCACGCCCGCGTCTGGATCCATTGGGTCCTGGGCGATGGTGCGCTCAAACAGGTAGTACATGGTCGTGAAGCGACCATCGATGGTGTAGGCACCGTTCTCGTCTTTCTCAAGAGCCTTACCAGTGCGTCGACCGTGTTGGTCTAGGGCTTCAGCAGACTCAAATTCTGCGCCGAAGGTCAGGGTCGCCTGAACGGGCTCCATCATCAGCGGTGGCCCACCGAGAGCGTTTAAGTTGGCCTCATCGCCGATGCCCTCTATCTCGCTGCCCGTCCACTTTTCTTTCGCGACCGCTGTGACCAAGACCTTACCGGACTCGCTGATGGGTCGATTATCCAGGGCCGTGACCAATAGGCTGACGAAGGGGGTCGTGACGGTGATGTCCACGTCGGGCAGGTCAACGCTATGCCCGCCGGCGAAGCCCACCACACCTTGGGTCTTGGCGGCCTTTACCTCGAAGTACCGTTCACCATAATGCCACGCCATTTCACCGGTGTTGGCAGTCACGACCTGGCTGTCGCTATCCCAGCCTTCAGACCAATCACTGCGCTCCGATGGACCGATGTCATCACCAAACGCGTTACTGATTCGACCCAGGGCGAAGATCTGAGGCGGCACTTCGAGGGTATCCGCGCCATCCCAGGCCCAGGGCCCCGGCTGGGTGAACACATCCACGCCCGAGAAGACTTGGTCAGGGGTAAAACGCCGCGTGGCTGCCGGCGCACCCTGAGCGATATGACCTTGATGCACAGCGGTGGCCAAAGCCGGGTATTGGGTGACTTGCACGGGGTTTGCGATGTTATAGGTCGACAAGAAATCCCAACTGGTGGACACGCTGGTACGGCGTCCATAGGCAAAGTGTAAGCTGGTGTCCCAGCCCTGCAGACCCAAGCCGTAAAAGGCGTAGATGGGACCAGCCTCAGCGCGGAATTGACCCGGCGTGCCGTGCGCCCATTCGCTCATGCCGTAGGGCAGGTTATCCACTTGATGCCACCCCTTATAGAAGGGCGTTCGCCACCTGCCGTCCTCCGCATTATACCACTTGGATAGGTCCATGAGCGTGTCGTTCTTGAAGTTCATAATGGCGATGTGGCGGTCTCCAAACCCACCCCAATACCCATGACGATCGATGGTCTCCAATGCACTGTCGGCGTAGATATTCGATACCTCGCCGCCCTTGCCGCCGGCCTTCCAACCGGTACTCAAGACCACGCCCTTAAAGCCAGCGCTTCGAATCTCATCCCGTCGACGGGTCCAATACTCGGTCTGCACCTCGACTAAGAAGCGGTTG
>CALELH010000104.1 GCA_937902595.1 uncultured Myxococcales bacterium | reverse complement strand
GGCGGCGTGCTGTTCGTGGACTCCGCCGACAAGGCGACGCGGTTCATCACTCTCTGCGATGCATTTAACATCCCGCTTCTCTATTTGGCCGATGTGCCCGGTTTTATGATCGGGAGCAAGGTGGAGCGAGAGGGGATTATCCGCCACGGCGCAAAGATGATCAGCGCGGTGAGTAACGCGACAGTACCTCGGATCAGCGTAGTGGTTCGAAAAGCGTACGGCGCAGGCCTGTATGCGATGTGTGGCCCCGGCTTTGAGCCGGACTGCTCCATAGCCCTTCCGCAGGCGATGATCGCCGTCATGGGGCCCGAGGCCGCCGTAAACGCAGTGTTTGCTCGCAAGATCGCGGAGCTGCCGGAGGAGGAGCGAGATGCTTACATCATGGCGAAGCGAACCGAGTTTGCTGAAGATGTCGACATCGTGAAGCTCGCCTCCGAGTTGATCGTCGATGCGATCATTCCTGGAGACGCGCTTCGGAGTGAGCTCATCGGTCGTTTTCAGTACTACCGAGAGGCCTATCCACTCCCAGCGGCTCGAAAGCATGGCGTGACTCCAGTTTAATATGCCTCCATCAGAAACCTCTGGGGCCTTAGGTGTATCGAATAGGCGAACACCATGAGTAACGACCCCATGCAGAACTTCCTCGATCAGATTAAGACAGAGTTCGAGGATCTCAATCGCACCACCCGCGGCTCCCTCGAGCGCATGCGCAGCGTGATCTATCGTAATAAGAAGGATCTCGAGGGGCCCATATACAACAATAAGCTCCGCCTAGACTCTGTTCAGAAGTCGTCCCGCTGGGTGTGGATATTTGTCGTCATCCAATTGGTCCTCTTGGGGTGGCTTGTCGCGACAAACCTACAGCTGAAGCAGCAGGTCGCGGTCTTATCTCAGGGGATCCATGACTTCGAGACGCAGACCGTCAAGGATCTTCAGCGTGTCGAAGGGGCCGTAGATCACATGAAGGCCGAAGAGAAGCGCTGAGGCGAGAGGGGAGACCCCCTTCGCCTCCTTGCCCGTTGGAGTCGAAACTCAGGCGGCTAGCCCGCCCTAGTCTTGACCTGCTTCGTGAAGCATCGCTGGGTTTTCGTAGTAGTCCGCATCAAACGTGGTGATGAGCTCACCCTCAACCGGGGTTTGCCCATTGGACCAGCGGTACAGGGCGCCATTCGGTAGCAAGTAGAACCAGGAGCCGCTCCGGCTCGCCATCCACTTCTCATTCATACCCGCCCAGTTATTGTAGTAACTGCGGTTCTTGTACAGGCCGAGCTCAGTATCGGTCTGTGCTGCCAGCGCACCAAGCCCAGGACCAGCGAGATCACCTTCGCAGAACCCGGCTGTCGGCAAGACCGCCTCATGGAGACGGGATGGGTCGGCGTGGAAATCTGCCGACAGTGTGCCGGCGAGAGTACCCGTGGCGGGGCTCGAGTTCCGCAACCAACGAAAGACGTCTCCATTTGGTGTGATGTAGTGCCAACGGTTCGTCGCGCTCGAGAACATCCAACGCTCACCGAGGCCACCCCAATTCTCTGCGTAAGAGCCGGCAAAGGTGAGTTCAAGGGCCCTGTCCAAGTCGTAGGCTGTATACGCCTCTGGACCGCCGTCACAGGCGTAGGCGTCGGGATCATGTGCGTCGAGTAGGCGGTTAGGCTCAGCGTGATACTCAGGGCTGAGCACTCCGACGACGTCGCCACCGATAGGCCGTTGCCCATCCCAGCGGACAATGGTGCCGTCCAGCTCGATGTAGAACCAACCGCGGCTGCCGTTGATAAACCACTTCTCTCCGCGACCGCCCCAGTTCGTCGCGTAGCTTCCTGCTGACGCAAAGCCCATGGCGGCGTCGATCCGATAGGCGCGTCTCGCGACGACCAGTGATGGCTCGGCCGATGACGCAGGACAGCCCCCTGCGATCTCCTGTGCGTCGTGGAGGAGAGCTGGGTTCTCATGAACCACGCCGTCGACCTGCGTGATCAGCTGCCCGTCTGGAGGGGAGCTTTGTCCATCCCAGCGCTTTACGTCCCCATTGGGCTGAATAAAGATCGAACCACCGAGGCCATCTCTAAACCACTTCTCGCCCAGACCACCCCAGTTTCTCTGGTAGTCACCATTCGAGGTGAAGCCTTCGATGCGGTCCAGTCGATAGAGGTCACATGCGGCGTCATCATCCAGCAGAGGATTAGCGAGCTCTACCTCACCACCGCTGCAGGTCGGTGCAGCGCCCACGTTATTGGTGCAGACGAAGAGATCCGCCGGTCCGCAGCCGCCGTTGTCTGTTGCGCACTCATCGATATCGGAACAATCAGGTTCGGCGCCGACGTTGTTCGTGCAGGTCATAAACTGTGCGTCGCCGCAGCCGCCATTCTCGTTTGCGCACTCGTCGATGTCTGTGCAGTCAGGGGCGGCGCCCAGATTGTTAGCGCAGGCCATGAACTGGGCATCGCCACAGTCACCGTTATTGGTGGAGCACTCATCGATATCGGAACAATCAGGTTCGGCGCCGACGTTGTTCGTGCAGGTCATGAACTGAGCGTCGCCACAGCCGCCGTTGTCGCTTGCGCACTCATCGATGTCGGCGCAGGTCGCCGGGGCGGCTTCGTTGTTTACACACGACATGAACACCGCGTTCCCGCAGCCACCATTGTTCGTTGAGCATTCGTTAATATCGGAGCAGGTTGCGGCGGCGCCCACATTGTTTGTGCAGGCGACGAGGGTCGAGTCACCGCAGCCGCCATTGTCTAGCGCGCACTCATCAACATCATTACAGACGGCGACTCCGTCTTCAGTTGAGCAGGTCACCAGCGCAGCGTCTCCACAGCCACCGTTATTATCTACGCATGGGTCAACCTCCAGGGACTGACTCAATAGCCCTTCGACCTCAGACCAAGTGATTCCGGTGCCATCAATGAACTTGACCGCCTCGACATTGACCACGGTGTCGGCAGCGGCGCCTCTAACGGAGACAAAGATGCGGTTGTACCCGTTAGGCATTACGCCTCCACAGATCTCCTTCGAGTCCTCCGTAGTCGGTTTGCATGCATAGGAGACCTCTGATGGTTGAGCGTTCAGTCCGAGATACAAGTCCCCATTCCCAGAGCCGGTCAGGATCACTTTGACCTCTTCGCCTGGATCCACTGCCACGCTGCCTAGGTGGGCCCATTCGCTCTCGCCGACCGCACGGTCGGTCACGTTCATGAGTTCGACGGGTGGGCGAGCGAGTTCAAACTCTGATTTGAGGGTCGGCACCCAGAGGAAGTCCGGATGGGCTCGCTTAGACGCACCGAGCCACTCTCCACCAATGATTACTCCGGCATCATCCATCTCGAGGATGTAGTCGTAGGTGTCCGATCGGGTGAAGTTATCCATCGACTCGGACAAGTTGCGATCGTTCTGAGGAAGCGCATATGCCTCAGTGATCCAGTCAACACGAGTTCGAACGGACCGGAGGTTCCTCGCGTCTTCGTTGAGGATGTAAGTCTCGGGTATGCTGCCACCGATGTTCATGTCCAGCTCGAAGGAGACGGTCTCTTCGCCTGCAGCGACGCGATAGGCGAAGACACTGACGAAGACCTGAGCTTGCCCTTCGGGAACAACCAGGTCACATGTCTCGTTTGCATCATCGCCATAAGGGCGACAATCATAGCTTTGAGTTGTGGGCTGGGCGCCGAACCGAACGTAGAGATCCGCGTCGCCAGTCCCCGTCATGCGAGCGACAGCCTGGCTTCCTGCTTCGGCATCGAATGGTCCGTAATGGCGCCACTCCGCCTCGGGGATGGCGCCGGATTGCGACTCTTCGATCCCTCCGACAACTACGCCGATCAGCTCGTTGGCCTCACGAGCCGTAACCTCAGCTGAGCTCAACACTTCGTACCCACGGATCGGCTGGTTCCAGACCTGGTAGTCGACCGTACGGTCCTCAACGAGTGACTGGCCCTGGCGGCCGATCATGTTGGCGAGAACGACGTGCAAGCTGCCAGGGTTTGTGTCCTTGCAATCGACGACGCTCCCGTTCGCGTCAACGTAGGTCTCTGGTCGGCCATAAGAGTCATAGGTGACTCCGTTCTCTTCGTCATCTAGATCGAGGTTACATCGAGTACCTAGAAAGACTGAGTTGAGTCCTTTGTCATATGCCAGAGACACGAGCGCCTTAAGATCCGTGATGGAGAACTCGACGCCGTTGTGTGTGATCGGCCGCTGGGGCTCGGGGTGCATGATGGCCGCGGGTGCCCATGCATGGCAGATCCCGGTCCAGTCTTCGATGCAGTAGCCGGTGTCTGCGCCCACCTCTTTCGCGCAGACTTTAGAGTTACCGTTCTCTACTTCACAGTCGGCGGTCTCCGAGCAACGGTCAGCGTGTGGTTGGCTACGCACGCCGTATCCCCAAGAGACACCTGCGCCGATATTGGGCTTGTCGAAGGCCGCCGCGAACTTCTCGGCCGGGCTGGAGACGTCTGCTCCGCTCCACCGAAAGTTTACGCTGTCCTTATAGGTCGGCCAGTAGTCGCTAGCCCAAGGCACTCTGTTCGCTTCACCCTCAGTCGGCAGCTCAGCATAGGAGTATACGAAGTCCCCCTCTAAGTCGGCGATGGCTGGTCGGTCAGCTTGACTCCAGCGCAGGCGTTGCTGCTGGTCTGATGTGAACATCTGCTCGAGCGGACGTTGTTCAGGCGCGACCTCGTCGCAACCGGTGAGCACTGGACAACACGCCACGAGCAGCGCGATCAACTTGATAACAACTCGCATGGTCTTCCCCGAATCCTTTGGAACCTATGCTGTCGCGTTTGCCCCCACAGAAAACGACTTAATGACAGCAGCCCCAGGTATGTTTTCGGCGGCCTTATAAGCGATAAATGCCACCAAACACCAGTCAAATCTCAAATAACTAACTATTAGCCTGATAATGAGTTTGATAAGTACGGAAAATTATAGCGGGCCTTTAGAGGTTTTGCCAGGTGGAGGAGAGTGGGAGATGTCCGCTGAGAGTAGAGATCGGTGTTGTTGACTGTGTAGCACCACTTCGAGATGTCGCCGGAACCCCGGCGGTGCCGCGCTGCACATGCGGTAGTTGATG
>CALELH010000103.1 GCA_937902595.1 uncultured Myxococcales bacterium | reverse complement strand
AGGCCAGCGCGACCCCTGAGGCCGCAGCGACCACAGAAGAGTAATCAAGGTTCTAACGGGCCGTAGAGGCCCTTCTCTTAAGAGGTAAATCTAATGGCGATTTCAGCAAAGCAGGTCGCCGAGCTTCGCAAGAAGACCGGCGCCGGCATGATGGACTGTAAGAAGGCTCTCGTCGAATCAGACGGAGACATCACCAAGGCAGAAGAGTATCTGCAGAAGAAGAATCTAGCGGCGATCGGAAAGCGCGCTGGGCGCGTGGCCGCTGAGGGTGTGGTTGGTAGCTACATTCACAACGGACGTATTGGCGTCCTCGTCGAGATCAACAGCGAGACCGACTTTGTCGCCCGCAACGAAGATTTCGTTCGATTGGCCAAGGACGTCGCAATGCACATCGCTGCATCGGCTCCCGAGTACGTCGAAGAGTCTGAGATTCCTGGTGACCTCGTCGCCAAGAAGCGAGAGATCTTTCTCGCTCAGATGGAAGACGCGAATAAGCCCGCGAACATCATGGAGCGCATCATCGACGGTAAGATCAAGAAGTGGAAGTCTGAGATCTGCTTGCTTGATCAAAAGTTCATCCGCGACACCGATAAGACGGTCAACCAGCTCGTGATTGACGTCGCGTCGGTCGTCAAAGAGAACATCCGTATCCGACGATTCACCCGCTTCGAGCTGGGCGAGGGTATTGAGAAGGCTACTCAAGACTTCGCCGCCGAGGTCGCCGCTGCGACTCAGGTCTAACCGATGAGCGAGACGGGCGAAAACCGAACACCTTATCGCAGACTGCTACTTAAGCTCTCTGGAGAGGCGCTGATCGGAGACGGTCAATACGGTATCTCGCCCGACGTCATCCATCGTATCGCCGGCGAAGTGCACGAGCTCCACGCTATGGGCATAGAGCTGGCCGTTGTGATCGGCGGTGGAAATATCTTTCGTGGCGTCGCTGGCGCCGCGAAGGGTATGGACCGAACAAGCGCTGATTACATGGGGATGCTGGCGACCGTCATCAACTCCATCGCGTTGCAGGAAGGCTTTGAGAAGCTCGGGCTCTATACGAGAGTTATGAGCGGCATCGAGATGCCTCGAGTGGCGGAGCCTTTTATCCGCCGACGAGCGATGAGACACCTAGAGAAGGGTCGGATTGTCGTCTTCGCTGCGGGTACGGGAAATCCTTACTTCACAACGGACACGGCGGCGGCGCTTCGAGCTGTCGAGATCGGGGCCGACGTAGTTCTTAAGGCGACGAACGTCGACGGAATCTACGATAAGGATCCCAACCAATTCCCTGACGCGAATCGCTTCGAGACCGTGACCTACGATCAATGCCTCGCGCAAAATCTAAAGGTGATGGACGCGACCGCGATTAGCCTCTGCAGGGAAAACAAGATGCCCATCACGGTCTTCGACCTGAATCAGCCCGGAAATATTATGCGGGTCGCGATGGGCGAAAACGTAGGTACCCAAATCCGCGCAAGCTAGGCGCGCTCAAGGGAACCCCCAGATTCGAGAGCAGATTCGCTCCTCTCCCCCACCCCAATAGAATAGTCAGGCCACAGGATCAGGGATTCCAATACGTCTGAGCTGTGCTATCGTCCGTACACACTGTAGAGACGATGGTTGAGCGGGTGATGGAAGACGAAATTTTCGACGATTTGAAGAGTAACTTCGAGAACACGTACGGTGCTCTGCGCCGGGAGCTCGCTAGGGTTCGAGGCGGGCGTGCAAACGTGAATATTCTCGATAACATCAGGGTGTCATACTACGGACAACCGACTCCGTTGAATCAGGTCGCCTCGGTTCAGGTTCCAGAGCCCCGAGTGATCATCATTAAGCCTTGGGAAAAGAACCTGCTCGCGGACCTTGAGAAGGCTATTCACCAGGCAAACCTGGGGATCAACCCAGCCAACGACGGCACCGTCATTCGCCTCGCGATCCCTCCCTTAACGGAGGATCGTCGTAAGGAGTTGGTCCGAACTGTTCACCAACATGGTGAGAACGCTCGAGTCTCGATCCGAAACAACCGCCGAGACGCCAACGCTCTTCTTAAAGCGCTTCAAAAGGATGGCGACTTGACCGAGGACGATCTAGCGAAGTCCCTTAAGACCGTGCAAGAGCATACGGACGCCGCGACCACCACCGTCGACCGTATTGTTGGTGAGAAAGAGCAAGACCTCATGGAGGTCTAAGCCTCTAGAAATACCATCCATACCGACTCATGAAGGTGTGAATAAAGATCCCCTCCTCATTCCGTCTATCCTGTAGCTCTGTCTCGTAGACACCATCGTAAGCAGCACTCAAGTGGTGGCTCTTTTCTGGTCTCCAAAACAAACTGCTCCCAATTAGATAGATCTTCTGAGCTTCATCGAAGGTGCGGCCGCGCTCCGTAAAGCGATCGATGGTGCGACCATCGAAGAGAGTGGAGCGTAGGTTGAGCGCGAGGCCGCGACCTAACTCTTGTTCAATATCGAGGGCTATAAGCCAGGAGTCAGACTGGTAGTTATTCTTGAAGATCGCCCGAAGGTCTACGAGAGTTCCCAGCTGGAGAAAGTCTCGGTCACGAACCCCGATCGTGTAGACCCAGCCCTCAAGGTCATCCTGACTCCGAATCTTATATTCGACGCTCTGATAATGATAATAGCGGCGCCAGAAACGGTAGGAGACGTTAAATCGAATCCTATTGTAGACCAGGTTAATGACCTCATCACCAAGGATCAGCGCCTGATTGGGCTCAATGATGTTGCGGTAGATCTTCTCATTTCTGTACCGCTCAATGCTGTATCGGCTCACGCTGACAGATAAGTTGAGCGGTTGTACGGGCGTGTAATCCACAGTCCCTAGGAAGGTCGTGATCTCTGGATCATCCAGCAGGTCCGCGACGAGATATGTGCTCAGGTACAGGCGCTCAATCGGTCTGTAATGCAGCCTCGAGTACGCGTATTGCCTGTCCAGACCGTCAGCGAAGATTAGGTTGTATCCTAGATCAGCGTTCAAGCCATCTCGGCGGTACGTCCCGTACATTCCGGTGGTCTGATAATCCGTAGATGGCGAGAAATAAGCAGGATTAGGTCTTAGGCCTCCATAGATCCCAACCTTCAGGCCCTGGTCGAGTGTGGCCGTCACCTCCAGCCCGTCCAGCCATGCGTTCCCCGCCTCCGTGATCAATCGACGCCCAATATTGAAACTGAGAGGACCGATTATCTTTTCGTGGGAGATGAACGCCTGTCGAACTCGCTGGATGGACTCAGTCTCTCCAAAGCGCCGCTCATTCAACTCGTTGGCGTCATAGAGAAAGGTCGAGTCGATCATCAGGCCTGTGCCCAATGGGCTCAGCTGCTGAGCTCTAAGATCTACATCAAGAAAGCCGAAGACGACCTGCTTATCTAGAGGGCTATCATCTACGGAGTAAAGGGTTCGGAGGGCGATACGACCCTCGGCCGAGGGGTCTGCGGGCGCCGATGACACAAAGAGCAGGATCGAGAGAATGAGGAGGGCTCTCATTGGTTCGCCCCCTCATCGCAGATGCCACAGCTCACACCTGGGCGCGCGGGAACCCAACTCTGTGTTCGGTGGCAATTGTGACATGTAGCCAGGCCTCCGCCAACGCAGCGAGGATGGTCGCAGCGTGGGGAGCCCGCCGTCGCAGCGAAGGTGTCTTGGTGGCAGAAGTCACAGCTGTTGGGGAGACCACCAAAGACCCGACCCGGGTGGCAGTCACGACACTCAACGAAGCGATGCGCTCCAGACAGACGAAAGCCAGTCTCAGTGTGTAGGAATGTGCTCGGCAGGAACGAGACTTGAGTGTGGCATTCAAAACATTGAGGCCCAAGACTCCCAAAATGGGGATCACGGTGGCAGTTGACACATTCGGGACCTCGGCCAGCCAACTCCTGCTTACGATCAGGGCCATGGCACCGCTCACACGGGAGGAGGTCATGGGAACCTCCCAAACTGAAGGGCCCAAAATCATGGTCTTGGCCAAGGTTGACGCTCCAATCACTGATGGTATGGCAGCGATCACACGCGCCCCCACGCCGCCCGTCATGTACATCGAGGTGACAGTCGGCACACTCAGTCGGCGTACCCCGATAACGATTGACGATATGGCACTTGGCGCAGTCTACCTGAGCGTGACTACCTTCGAGGGGATACCGAGTCTGCGCGGTATGATCGAATTTTGCTAAAGGTGACCAATGTGAAGGTGAGTGGCACTCGTTACATGGCTTCGAGAACTGGCCCTCATGGAAATTTTTGTGGCAGTTACCACATGCGACATCAATGGGCTTGTAGTGGCCCTTCGTGTGGCAGCCAGCGCACGCCACCTGCTGGTGTTGGCCTTCTAGACTGAAGCGGCTGACCTGATGATCGAAGAAGGGGATCTCCCAAGACTCAAAACCTGCATGGCACTTGTCACACGGGTCGGTCTTGAACTGACCCTTGTGCACACTTGGGTGGCAGAAGGTGCAGTTCGCGTCCGTGTCGTCTTCCGTCTCTGTACCCGAGGGGTGACAACGAAAGCATGGCTGCTGCTCATGTCGTCCGATCAACTCAAACCCCGTCACGCTGTGGTCAAAGCGCGTCTTGTTCCACCCTCGCGGACTGTGACACTGACTACAGGGCGCGTCCCCAAAGGTGTCGCCATGTGGGTTCTTTTCGCTGTGGCATGTCACGCAGGTAGGCTCGATCGGCTTATAATGGCCACCCGGGTGGCATTTGGCGCAGTCCACCCGCTTGTGGCGACCTTCCAATTGGAATCGACTCATCTTGTTATGGTCGAAGCGGAGATGCCGCCCCGTGAACCCTGTCTCACGGTGACAGGAGCTGCACGATTGGCCACGAAATTGGTCTCCATGATTGTTCTGATGACAATCGCCGCACTCCGTACCCTTCGGCGCCCACTTCTTCCATTTATGGCAATCCGCGCACTCGTTCTTGCGGTGCTTTCCTCGCAGAGGCCAACCTGTTGAACCATGATCGAACGCGGACTTCCCCTTAAAACCTGAGGTGAGGTGACACTCTTCGCAGATCCGAGCACCGAATGTTCCCTTCGGGTGGGGGTCGCTATGACACGTGACGCACCCAGTCACTTCGATGGGACCAAATTTCCGTTTTCCGAGGTGACATTTCTCGCAGGACAACTCGGTGTGCTGCCCCGTCAATGGGAAGACCGTCTCTCGACTGTGGTCAAAGCGAATCTTCCCATTGAGCCGGGTCCAGTCTCTTGTGTTGTGACACTTCTCACAGTCATCTAAGTCACCCTTACGAGCCTGGCCATGGTAGCTGCCGTGGCACCCTTGGCAGGTGTTGGGTGTGTCCAAATAGCTGTCTCTCTTGGTCTTTGGACGTTTCGCGCTGTGACACTGACGACACGCCACGTTGGTGTGCGCTCCGGTCAATGTCCATCCGGTCTTTCGATGGTCAAACGTCCTCTTATTTAGCGGAGTAATGTCGTGATTTGGGCCGACATGCTCTCGATGACATTCATTGCAATTCTTCTGACGAAGGGCGCGTGCGTGGTAGCCCTTGTTCTCATCTAGACGCTTGGCGATCTTCTTATGGCAATCAAGACACTTGGTGTTCGGTGTGCCTTTAAACGGGGTGTGGCAGCGACTGCAGGATGCGTCGTCCGACAAATGCCTGTGACCAGGAGAAAGATAGCGTTTGGCCGAGGCGGTGTGGATCGTCCCCAAGACGATCCAAAAGCATAGATAGAACGAGATTCGGGCCATGACGGCAAGTATACCACCCATCTGTTTGGGGTGAACATCTTGACGTTTTCAGCCGATAATCATCGTCCGCAATTCGAGGCAGACTCGATGATCTGATCGATGATCGCGTCGTAGTTGAGACGATGAGCGCGGTCAGCTCGACCACGTCGAAGCAAGAGAGCGTTGCTCCCCATCAGATGAGAGATCCCATGGAGAATGGCGTCGCTCAACGCGGCTTCATCACCCGTCTTGTAGAGCGCGCCGTCCTCGGATGTGGCCAATAACCAATCCATGGAACCATCATCCGCGAAGACACCATAGCAGCCAGCGCCGAGCGCCTCCTGACAGGAGATGCTTGGCTGCGCGAATAGCGCAAGATCCGCTGCATGAAGGTGATCCGAGAGAGTCTCTCTATCACCGAAGGGGAAGAGATGGATTCGCTGGACGTCCGGGTGGTCATCGCAGCGACGTCGCACAGCGGCGCTAAGCGGGTCTTCACCCAGCCCTAAGATGGCCAATTGCATATGAGGTGAAGCAGACAGCGCCCCTAAAGCCCCATCGAGGAGGTGATTAACTGCCTTCGCCTTCTCGGGTACAAAACGTGAGCTAATGAGGACCAGAATAGTCTCATCTGTCAGCTGCCTAGCTTCTCGAGCTCGAGCTCTCCTCTCGGGGTCGTAACCAAAAGCGATCGGGTCATAGCCGAGGGGAAAGCAACGCACCTTCTCCATGATCTGGGCGTCAGCCTCAGGGAGATAGAGCTGAATAATCCCTGGTGTCTCCTCAGTGTTGGCGACAACCAAGCTTGCTTCTCGGCAGGCAGCGGCGATGGCCGGCCCTCTGATCAGGCGATATGCACCAGCTTTAGCTCGCTCCCGAAGGGTTAGACCTGGCGCGGTCCAATCAAACGCCTGCATGCGGCGATTCTGCCCCATGAAGACGATGATAGGCGCTGAGTCTGACCGCCCAAGCAAACTGCGGCCGAAGAGCTGCGGCGGGCCGAACCACAAGATAAGCTCAGGGTTAAAGGCCGCGACTTCGTCACCGACCGCCCGCTCATAGAAGAGGTTTCTGTGACGAGAACCACGTACGGGGATCGACTTAAGGCTATAGCCTTCCGAAGTCACCTCTCCTTCGTGGCCTAATTCAGTACAGAAGACGCGAACACTGCACCCTCTCGCCGTAAGGCGCTCAGCCCAGATGTTCTCCTGATAAGAATACCCTGAGCGAAAAGAGCCGCTGACGATCGCAATGCGCGCCTCTGGCTGTAGGACTGAGCGTTGGGAGCCTTCATTCACGATTCGCAGGCTGCCTTGACGAAGGCGCTCCGTCAACCGGGAGCGGCCACTTAGTTTTCAGGTTCGGCGTCTGCGATGGGCAGCGAGCTGTAGACGTAAACGAGGGTACCGCCCGCGATCTCGGGTACGAGCGCCGCATTGACCTCCGGTTTGGTCATGAAACAGCCCCAGCTGTGTTTCAGCAGGTCACCCTGACCATCCGGCGGCGCCTTATGAAGGATGATGCGCCGTCTGTACGCTCGGTTGTTCACCCCACTCTCCAGGCCATCAATATTGAGCGCTGGTCGTCCCCACTTCGAGCCCCCCCAAGGCTTCGTGTGCGTTCGGTACGCTCCCCGTGAGCTGATTAGGGTTCCTCGAGTGTTAGAGAACTTCGTAGCACAGAGGACCC
Source organism: uncultured Myxococcales bacterium (assembly GCA_937902595.1). Taxonomy (GTDB): domain Bacteria; phylum Myxococcota_A; class Bradymonadia; order UBA7976; family UBA1532; genus UBA1532. The sequence goes on along the minus strand of CALELH010000103.1, from coordinate 5,983 downwards.
CAGATTTGCCCGCGTGAGAGACCCAGGTTGACCGCACGAGTGTCCAAGATTTGCTAGCGTCATAGACCCTGAGACGGTCGGGCTTCAAGTAATCATCATCCTGGGGATCGACGTAAGGATTATAGAGCAAAGTGTCATAATTGATGACCGTCACCAGATCGGTTCGCTTGAGTTTGTGCTTGTGGGTCTCAAAGGAGGCCTTAGCGGCTTCCAGGGCTCTCTCCCAGCTCTGCTCCACCTCCGTCTCGGTCCACGCGCAATGTTCGAACTCGTCAATGCGTGGCTGGGAAACAGCCGTGTAGGTCTCCAACGACTCGCACCCAATCGAAAAGACGAAGAGCGCTACGAGAGCTGAGTTGACCAAGGGTGGCCGAGCGACTCGTCTCATTGAAGTTCCTCCATCCAATGCCCACTCTCTATACAAGCCGACGACTCACACCGGTTATTCCCCAAGGTGACCATCTCTACACCTGGTACATTAAGGCGTTGATGACATGCAGCACGAGCGCTCCGAACATGATGTTCGACGAGGTGACGTGGACAACTCGGTAGGTCTTCAGGACTTTGGCGAGGAATGCGTGCTGGCGTACGGAGCGCTCCAATCGAGCCTTCTCGCGAAGCAACTCAACGAGCTCGCCCTTCATTCCTTCACGAACCTCACCTGACATCTCGCTCGTCATCGAATCGATGTCTCGTTTAGCCTGGGCGTCACTGCGCATGAGGTCGAGTAGTCGTCGGAAGAATCCCCGCTCTTCTTCTTCTGTCTCGTCACCCATCTGCTGGTCTTGCTTGTCGACTAGATCTGCCAACCTCATCACCGCTGTATAACCGGCGCGGGTATCGACGAAGCCCTCTTCAATGGCCCGGTTGACCTCCTGCATCCGCTCGTTGACCTCATTCAATTCCAGCTGAGTGCCAGCTTGGCCACGGGGAATTAGGAAGAGAACATAACGACCGATGGTCCCCGTAACGACCGCGAGCATCATCGTCACGAAGGTCACGATGGCGATAGGATCTGAGAAATAGAACGCCGTATGGAAAAACGCATATACGGCGCCAAGAACCCCCATCCATATGTGCGCCTCCATGAGGATGCGCGTATGACCGACGAGCTTTCTTAACCGATAGACCTGAGTCCCGATCATTAGAAACCCAGCGATATAGCCCATGGAGTGGCCAAAGAAGTCCCCTGGCTTAAAGGGCGCATCGGGGTTAACGCCCTGCTCAGTCCAACCAAGATTAAAGAAGAGCTCACCAAAGGTGAGGTGTGGCCACAGATGCCTGCCAAAGCACTCCCACGCCAGCAGGAGTGAGTTCACTATAGTCAAAGTGACCCAAAAGCTTCTCCACCCTGATGGAGCATCCTCAGGGCTATCGACCATTTCAGCGCCGAGCCGCTCATGAACACTGAACTGCTCCCAATGATTGAAGAGGTCCGAACCGTCGATCTGAAAGAGCGCCCCCGTAGGACACGCTGAGATACACGCCATGTCCTCGTAGTCTGTGCAGTTGTCGCATTTCTGAGCGATCGCTTTGCCCTTAGCGTCGGGTGATCGGTTGGGAAAGTACTTCTCTAGATCTAAGTCGGCGAGAGGATGCATTCGGATAGACCCGAAGCTACAGCCCTTGCTGCACATTGTGCAGCCGATGCAATTGTCATCGATGACGATCTCTCCCGTCTCCGGGTGTCGTCCAATATGCCCGAATTTACACTTGTCCATGCACTCAGGTACGACGCAATTGTGACAGTTCTGCGGAACCTCAGTGAGACCGTACTTGACCTCACTCGGACCCAAACGATCGGTCCCGTGACGGCTCTCGCACCCCCGATAACACCCGTCACACTCGATACACAGGTCCATTCGCTTTAGCTTGACCCGGCCGGCGAAGGTCAACCTCTCCTGGACGAGGAATCTCGCGATATCTTGCTGAAACGTATTGTCAAAGCGTGTTCGCTGACGACGGAGGACCTCGCGAATGATGTCTGAAAAGGCCTCTCTAAAATTATCGCTCTCTCTCAAGAGCAGGTTTACGTCTCGATACGCGATTCGCAGCGCTCGAATCGGACACATCGCCGTCAGCCGAAGGCTCTCGGTTGCCTCGTCGGCCACCAGCCGCTCAACATAAACATCGCCAACGGAGAGATAATTGGCCGTAACCTCGATGCCATTGGGCTGCGTTTGGTGAACGCTGACATCTCCAAACAGAACAAAGAACAGCGACGCATCATCCCCCCCGATGGGAGGGCCATGGAAGAGATGTTCACCACGAGACAACTCTATGTGCTGACTACGAGCCGCGAGCGCCTCCAGCGTCACCTCATCCAATACGCGGAACAGCGGAAGCTCGCGCAGCAAAGATGGCGTCACCGCGACGGGCGCCGTCTTCCGGCCCCTACCCTTGCGGCCGGCCTTGGGGGCGGCCTTACGAACACGCAGGGGAGTTTGGTTACTTGAGGTCAATTAGGCACGCTCTACGGTCGACTATGCGTCACCCATAGAGCGTGTCACCGGCGAGCCCCCGCGGTCAAGCGAAGAGCCCCTGAGTCGCTTAGTTACCGAAGGAGAGGCAGTTTCCTTCTGGCGTGCCTGGGAGGTGCAGACAGATCTGACCTGGCTGGCAGGGAATAATGAGTTCCATAGACAGAAAGTCATCTGGGTTGGCCTTCTTACAAGTACAGGCTGTCTGCATGAGCAATGGATTCACCGTGCAGTTAGAACCTGGAGCGCAAACACCATCTCCACCCACGCCGGCGTCACAGGTTCCATCCGTATAGAAACACTGGCCTGTCTGGACATTGCACTCCATGGTCATGGGGTCAGCGCAGTCATTGGCGCTATTACACCCAGGCGCACATCGCCCACCCTGCGCCATGTCGCACATGGACCCACGCTGGCAGCTCACTCCGCTGCATGGAGAGCTGTCGCACTGGAACGTCTCGGCGTTACACACCGCTCTCGGTGGACAGTCGGTATCATCCAGACACTGGACGCAATTCCCTTGAAGGCAGATCGGCCGGCCCCCGCAGGACGCGCACTGCGCGTCGTTATTGCAGTCACATGGCTGGGAGTCACCGCAGGTGTTGGTCTCGGGATCACAGAAGCTACCCAGAGGGCATGGCGCGTCGTTGCTGCACTCACCGCACATCCCAGTCTCCGCAATACACGCGCCCGTCGGCGGCTCACAGGCACCCGCGCAGGCGTCACAGCGGTTACTCGTCGGCGCGCAGGAGCCGTTCTGACAAGAGTAGGCATCAGGACAGTCCTGATTTCCGGAACAATTCGCCAAACAGAATGAGCCATTGGACACCTCTTTACAGGTGTGGTTCTCGGCGCAAGACTCATCGCCAGTGCATGACTGACAGGCCTGACGAGGCGTTACACATTGACCGCTACCGACATCACACACGAGACCCGTGTCACATTCACGACCAGGACAGACCGTGCAGTCATAATTGACCGGAACGCACTGCCCAAGCTGCTCCAAGCACGTGAAGCCCGCCTGACATTCGGCCAGCCCTTCTCCGCACGCGGTTGTACAGAAACTTCCGGTGTTACCGATTGGGGTGCACTGAGCACCCTCACCCAGACTCGCGCAGTCACGATCCGCGTTGCAGCTCTGGCACAGGCCAAGATATTCGACGCCCATGTCAGCTGGATTACCCATCCCCTGGTCGCCGACTGGTGAGCTTGCGTCGGAGAGGACCAACATGTCCTGTGGTGGCGGAGCCTCCTCCGTTCCACACGACCAGCGGTGTGGCCCAGAGTCGAAGCAGATCTTACCATCTGGGCAGCTACCCTCCGCGTCACCGCACTCCTTAGGAGAGCACGTTCGCGTATCTTGGAGGCACGTCCGACCCGAACCGGGGCAATCGCCGAGGCCATTACAAGGCTCCGCGACGCAGACGCCGTCTTCAGCAACACAGATGTAACCGCGCATGCAATCCTGGTCCCGGGAGCAGGTGTTACTATCAGAGCTATCGCACGCCCATAAGCCCATAACTCCGGCCGCTAGAAGGCCAATTCGGAGTAGGTTGCAGAGAGGGTTCTTCATATACTCACCTGGCTCGCAGCACACTCTCAGTGGCTGGAGCCCCTTATTCAGCAAGAAAACAGGTGCCGGACTATATGTGACCTGGCGGCATAAGAGCAACCGCCATGGCTGGTAAATTACGGATATTAGCGCTCCTCTGATTGACAACATTCCTAAAATACCTGATTAATCTGGTCATAAAGATAGATGTTCAGAGGAAGGACGCCGTGATTCGTTAGTCGAATCTGGCGGCTGTAAGTATGGCAGAGAAGAAAATTCCAGATGTCTTTTCGACCCACTCAGCGGCAAAATTTTGCCGTGTGACACCCATGACGATTATTCGCTGGATCACGGAAGGTCGAATCAAAGCATACAAGACCCCAGGTGGGCACCGACGCATCATGCGCCAAGACCTTGAGATCTTCTGCCACAGCGCAGGGATCCCTCTGGAGTGGGAAACAAACGAGAATGAAGGCGTTCAGCGGGTGTTGATCATCGATGATGATCCCGATGAGGTGACCAATATCCTCGACGCCCTCGTCGACGCCGACGGCGCGGAGTCGACGATGTCCTTTCAGGTCGAGACGGCGGACAACGCCTTCGATGCGGGCCGTTTGCTCATGAGCTCTAGCCCAGAGGTCATCTTTCTCGACCTAGATCTTCCTGGCGTCAATGCGCACTCCATCATCTCCTCCATCCGCTCTGAGTCCAGCACGAGCGCGAGTCGAATCGTCGGGCTTCGGTCGGAGAGAACCCCACAGGGAATCCCCGTGGACCGAGAGCTGTCTCGACCACTCGGTAAGCAGGCAGTTCGGCAAGCGACAGGTCCCATGCCTGTCATTAAGCTCCCGCGTTAAGCGGCGCGGACCGCCTCGGACCGAAGTCGCCTCAAAGTTTCAAGCCACCTCGCTAAGCCTGTAGATTGACGTGGCACAATGTGGTTTAGTGTGCCCCAAGGTAATCAATCTATCCGACACTAAAGCTTCGGATACGGAGGGCCACCATGAATCGTTCAAGCGGAGTACGTAATCTACTGTCTGCTGGCCTCAGCAAGCTTCGAAGTCATCCCGACAGCATTCCGGTGACAGGCAGCCGAGAGGCGACCGTGATCGCCGTGTCAGCCCAGAAGGGCGGGGTCGGTAAAACCACAACGGTGGTCAATCTTGCCTGCGCCCTCGCTTCAAGCGCCGAAATGCGTGTTCTGGTCATCGACATCGACTCCCAAGGACATGTCGCGTCCTCGCTCCGTGACAGCCTCCGACCCGGACGCGTCTCCCTCTCGGAGATCCTCCTGGAAGATCGGCGAGACGTGATGGACGCGGTGGTCGATACAGCCATCGAGAATCTGCACATGACGAACCCCGACAAGAGCTTGGCTGAGACTGAGTCTCAGCTCTCGAGTCGCGTCGGCAGAGAATACATCCTGAAATCAGCCATCGCGAACGCGCGCAGCCACTTTGATGTGATCCTGATCGATTGTCCGCCAAACCTCGGTAACCTGACGCTCAACGCGCTCGTCGCCGCAGACATGGTCCTGATTCCATGTGACATGAGCATCTTGGCCTTCGAAGGAGTCGCCGACCTACTCGCCACGGTACAAACGGTCAATCTCCGGCTCGGGCAGCGATTAGATATAATGGGGATTCTTTCAACTCGAGTCGACGGCCGAACTCGTCAGATCAACGACGTCATCGGCGATGCTCTAAACGACAACTACGGCGACCTCATGCTTGATACTCAAATTCCGATCAACTCGGCCATCGCTAAGGCGCAGGCTGCAGGTCTGAGTATCTTCCAATTCCAGAATCGCTCTCGCGGCGCACAGGCCTATCGAGCCCTCGCCTCGGAGGTGGTCTCACGCCTCAACATATCGATCCAACCAAGGGCCGCGCTCTAGGGACCGTCTAAGTCGGTTTACCTGGTCGAAACGCCCGCGAACGACTATGGTGCT
>CALELH010000102.1 GCA_937902595.1 uncultured Myxococcales bacterium | reverse complement strand
ATCAAAATCAAAACTTCCTACTAGACCGCGAATCGCCCCACTGTCGTGCTCGAGTAGAACGCAGGCGCCGTGTTTGATGCCAACGGAGCCGAGCCTGGCCCCTGCCGCCGACATCAGGTCCTCGGCGAAGGTCTGCAAACCTCGGTCTAGGGTGCTCCGGATTCTCTGGCGGTCAGGATAGCGTTCGAGTAGCCACACTGCTGCGTGCCGGGCGTAGCGAGGCAGGCTCCTCAGTCGGTCGGGCGGAGGTGTCGCTTTGATAAGATCGAGTACGTGTTCATCCGTGAGGGCCTCATGCTCGGGGCCTCTCGGCATGGCCCCGAGGGCAAGCAAACGCTTAGCGATCTTGTCGCGGGACCTCTTCAGTACCTTCGTTCGGGTGCCGCCAGGATGGCGCGACGTCGGGGCTTGAGGGATCGCGAGCAAGGTCGCCACCTCCGATGGGCTCAGGGCGTCAGCGGTATGACCGAACAGTACGAGGGCGGCGGTCTCGACCCCTTCGATGTTCCTGCCAAACGGTAGGAAGCGCAGATAGTGCTCCAGGATCTCCCGCTTGGACATTCGCAGCTCTAGTTGGACCGCCCGGAAGGCCTCCACCATTTTTGACCAAAGGGTACGCGGCCTGGACTCCAGGAGGCGGACCAGTTGCATTGTGATGGTGGAGGCACCTGTGATCACGGCACCTCGCTTAATGTTGATGGCCGTCGACCTGGCTACAGCCAGCGGGTCGACGCCGTAATGCGCATAGAAACGCTTATCCTCCAGCCGGAGCAGGGCCGATATGTATCGGCCATCTATGTTCTCGAGGCGTGTCGGTAGACGCCAGCGGTCATCGGGCGCCAGGGATACATGAGCGGCGGTGCCATCTGAAAACTCTACGACCTGTGAGTCCAGCTCCCTGAGGCGATCCGGCAATTCCAGGTGGAGCGCGAGGGCCGTCAGACACAGGCAGTTCAGAAGCCCGATGGTGGCCAGGCCGGCCACCCATTTCAGGAGCCTCTTTCGGGCGGGCCTGCTGGTGACATGACAGCTCATGGGGCTTCACCCAGAGGCGGTGATCCGATCAGAATTTGTGGTCCGGCTAAACTGGCGTACATGTCCGGGTTGTACATGGCTTCGGCGATAACCGGCGGGGATTGAAAGCTGCCGGCTGTCACCGCTCGCAGCGCGTATACCACGTGCCGGGTCTCGCCGGGACCGAGACGCCCAAACACCTCGATACGGTCATCCCTGATGTTCATGTGTTCTAGGTCCCAGTTCGCGTCGGTCTTCGTCCAAGAAGGTCTAGACCCATGCCCCAGTCTTGGGTTCTCTACCTCAAGCCCCGCCGGGAAACGGTCCACGAGGGCGATGTTCTGTATGGCTCTAGGCGTCGTATTCGTGATCTTGACCGTCGAGTAGATGATGTCCCCCAACTTCACCTCATGGGTGTTAATTGGACGGCCTTCAGGGGTTAGCCACGTACGGGCGACCTCTAGGCCACCATTAGAGCGGGACAGCGAGGTATCTTTACGCACTCCCTCCGATATGACGATCAGGCTCAGCTGGCGCTCTTGGCCGGCTGAAGACGTGAGCCGCACAGTGTCACTCTTAGACACCCCTGGGATGGACCAGGTGGTCCCCGATGACTTGGATCCACTGGAAGGGGATACCCGTGCTCCGTTTACGGTAACCGTTGGCTGCACAACGCCATCCGCCGGTGCTTGATTCCATCGACTGATGGCGGTCACAGCCCAGGCTAATTCTTGAGTATTGTACCGTCTCGACGCGTCGCTGATCTCCGCGGCGACCTCGGAGACCTGCTGGCGTACCGATGGCTCGGCGCCGAAGAGGTTGAGGAATACAGACAGGAGCATGGCGCGGCCACGGCGCACGGAGAAGAAGCTGCCACTAAGGTGCCTGCGGCTGTCATTTGTCCATTGTTTGAGGGCTCTGAGATCTGACTCAAAGCGGCGATCCCCTGTGAGAAACAAGGCCGCCTTAAGTAAGTATTGGCTCTCGATCAGGTGTGCCGGTGCAGGACTCGGGATGGCGGCCAGGTCTTTCTCGATGATCGCCCGGCTAGCGGTGCCTGCCCTCGCGAGAACGTAGTGACTGTATCCGTTGGCGGCGGCGCTGCTTGGCTGGCCGGCGCGCCCGCTGACGTCCCGCCGCATCCACTCCAGCACAGCATTTAGACGAGCTTTGGGTACTTCGTAGCCACGCTCCTTGGCGTCTAAGAGCATATGGGTGGCATAGGCCGACGCCCATCGAGATGGGGACCGCGCTCCAGGCCAGTAGCCGAGTCCCCCAGACGGGGTCTGCATTGACAGGACTCTCTCGATCCCAGCCTGAATCATCTGGGAGACCCCGCCCGCCTTGGACGCGAGCCTTGGCGCAACCCGCTGAAAATGGTCGCTAGCGAACAAGAGGGGCCGGGTGCCGGAGGTGGTTTGCTCTAGGCAGCCATAGGGATATTTCACCAGGAACGACAGATGGTTATAGACCTCGGCGAATTGTGCCTGGGTGACCCAGAAGGTGGTGTTGCCGGTGCCTTGCTGCCAGTCTCCAATGTGGTCCTCCAGCTTCAACTCCGATCTTACCGGGAAGGGGACAAATGACACCTCACGGGCCATTGGGCCTAGGGGCTCGAGTGGAATCTCAAGGGTGTCAAAGACGTGTATGCCGTTGGCGCGGGCTTCTACTTTTAGACGGACGCGCCCAGTTTGGCTCCTCGCGACCCCATGGAACACTGCGACTCCTGCCTTACCTTTGGCCAGCTGAAGCGTCCTCTCCGTCGAGCCAGTGAAGTCCACTAGGGGGGATTTCTGCTCGCCCTTGTTTGCCATGGTGTCCTGGGCCGAGACTTGAACCCTTACGCTCGCGTCTGCGCCGGTCATGTTTGTCAGGAACACGGGCACTTGAAAGGTGTCACCTTCGGACAGGAAGCGGGGCATGGTCGCCTGGAGAACCAGTGGATCGCGGACCGTAAGCCGGGCTTCAGCGCTACCTACCCGCGTAGGTCCAGCAATGACCGCCATTAAGCGGAGTTCGCCCCGGTATTGGGGAATGGTGACCGGGACAGTGAGCCTGCCATCTCGAGGGACCTCCAGTAGCCCAGTCCAGATAGCCACAGGCTTTACAGGGTGGAGGCCGCCCTTGCCGAGGTCGCCTCCACCGCCTCGTGTTGAGCGCGCTCTAGAGTCGGGGATCTGCAGCGCCCAGCCGATGGTGTCAAAGGTCTCGACACCAAGGCTGCGACGGGAGAACAGGCTGCGTATCGGCGTGGGGCTCTTAAAGCGGGTGAGCTGAAGGAGCCCCTCGTCAACTACGGCCAGGGTTAGGAAGCGTGATTGGGTGCTCTCCCCGGCGTCTATCTTAACGTTGACCGTCTCGTGCGGCTTCGCCAGCGCCGGAGCCTCTACCGTAATGGCTGTCTCATACTGTTTAGGTCGTACCCGCACGCTGGTAACCCCAAAAGCCCTTTCAGGGATCAAGGAGTGCTTTGACTCAAGGTGCGGATCTTTCGCCACCAGCACCGACGCGTAGATGTTCTCGGTGAACTCTTTGACTCTGGCGGTGTAGACGTTGCGGCCGGCCTTTACGTCGATCCATCGCGCCTGTAGCACTCGGTCAGACTCGATGGTGACCAACGCTCTACCTCGATAGGGCGAGATAAACGGGACATCAAAGTCCTGTCCGACGTCGACTGACCCAGGACCGGACACCTTCACGTTCACTGGGCGGCTCGGCTCGGGGGTCTGTGACCGAGAGCGACCACTGTCTCCCCAGCCCCAATAATAGTCGTGCTGCTCGCCAGGGAGAGCGAGCTCAGTGACCGCATCGCCAAGTCGGACTCGCACCATAAACAGGTCGCCATTGGAGGCGGGGGTCACCCTGAGCTTGGCGCGACCATTGGTGACCTTAACCTTCCGAGTGCCCTCCTTGACCTCTCGGAATTGACTAATGGCCCTGCTGGTACCACGACGACGGTCGAAGCTTCGATTATAGGTGCTATGAAGGGATAGCATCTCGACCATCACTTCTTGTGTGCTGCTGGCGACTTCGCCCTGCTTGTCTGTGATCACAAGGTCGACCACAAAGGGGGACCCGGCCTTAGCCAGCTTTGCGTCCGTCTTCACGCCAGCATACCGGTCGAAGGGGAGCACTTTGCTCCTAGCTTGTGCCCGACTCACCCGTCCGCTTCCCGCCTCATGGATCGCGACATTTATGTCTAGGATTCCCGCCGTGTCGAGCAGGCCGAACGCCTCCATCTCTGCGCATGCCAGCCGGAGCGGGCCGCCCTCAGGCATCTTGGACGACGTCTTGCTGGCCCCCAGGCTTGTGCCATCCTGGGCCCCGCGTCGGCCAAAATGATACTGAGAGAACTTCTCAGATCTAAAGGGCGTAGCCCTGAGGTCGCACGACAGATCCACCAGGCTGCCGGCCGCAGAACCACCAAAGAGGTACCTGGCGTCAATGTCGACGGACGCGTCCCTCGGTCTCCGGACGCTTTGGTGCTGCAGCCGCGCGGACACCTTCATCCGCTCGGGCACAATGGTCTCAACGAGGAAACCGTACTCCTTAAGCTCTGCGCCCCCGAAGTTGAGGGTGACGTGATATCTGCCGGTGGCGGCGTGACTGGGTATCGTGAAGTCCGCGGCGATCATCCCGGCGGCGT
>CALELH010000101.1 GCA_937902595.1 uncultured Myxococcales bacterium | reverse complement strand
TTCTTGATTCACCAGCAGACAGGGTTGTATTCGTCGCAACGCCGCACAAGGGCAGCGCCTTTAGCAGACGCATGCGCGCCAGCCTCCTTGGACGTTGGATAAGCAACGCCGGCCGTTCAACCGCGAGAGGTCTCGACGGCCCGATTCGGGCCAAGAAGATCGGTGTAATCGCCGGTACAAGAGACCGAACTGTCACTGCGGAAGAGGCCCTGCTTGATGACGCCGAGGCTTTGCTCTTACCTTATACACACAACGAACTATTATTTCGGCCGCGAACAGCCAACGCCATCACGCGATTTTTCGAGACATCTTCTTTCGAAGTCGAGTTAGACCGGGGACAGCTGACGGAGCACCTCAGGGTGTCCTAGGCTTAGCGACAGAAAAAAAGGGACAGAGATGACTCTGCGATTCACATTGAGACACTTCTGGCCACTCGCCTTAGCGGCATGCGCGCTCCTGAGCGCATGCGATTCAGAGAGCCCGAGGGAAACAGGCCCTACCCCCGACAGCGCCATGAGTGACACCGGGATGAGAGATGGATCCATAGATCTGGATGATGGTGTAGATGCGACGCCAGACGCCCAGACGGCGGACTCACAGCTCAGTGACCAAGGACACCGGGATGGTAGCTCCTCGACTGACGCTGGCGCTGGAGATATGGGTATGTCCTGCGGGGAGCCGGAGGAGATTCCCGATTGCTCCGAGGCCGACTTCTTGGAGTGCCAGGGTCGTGAAGGGACCAATAGCGCGACTCTCCTGATCGGGACCGTCGTCGACCCCGTTCGAATCTTCTGTAATGGTCAGGTCCTGCTCGATGGGGATACGGGACGAATCGCCTGTGTGGGTGAAGACTGCTCCGGGCATCCGCTCGCCGCCGAAGCGACCATAGTGTGCGGCGACATTATCGCCCCTGGCTTGATCGATCCTCATAATCATATGAGCTTCAATACGCTACCTCCGTGGCGACACGGGGAGCGTCTATTTCAAAACCGGGACGAGTGGCGTCCTCTGATCTCACGTGAACTCTATGGAGCCCGACCAAATAACGGAGATCCCGTAGCAGCACGCTATAACGAGCTCCGACTCCTGATGGCAGGAACAACGGCGGTCCATAAGGCCGACAACGTCGTTGCGAGCCACGACCACGTTCGAAACCTTGACCGTGGTCCCAACGCCAACCGTCTGGGATATGGAGAGAGCGCTGTGGAAGAATGCGTCTTCCCTCTCACCGCAGGCTGCAACGACGCACCAGATTACGCGGCGATGCGGCAGGTACCTGAACGAAGCTATATTGCTCACGTCGCAGAGGGGATCGACGCGCGGTCTAGAGATGAGTTCGACCGCTTCGTCAGCGACGGCCAACTAGGCCCCGCCACGACCATCATCCACTGCGTCAGCTGCGGTGGGCCAGAGCTCAGCGCGATCCGAGCAGCTGGCGCTAAGCTCGTTTGGTCTCCTCAATCAAACATCGATCTATACGGCGCTACCCTAGACGTCCCCACCGCCCTCAACATGGGGATCACGGTCGCCCTGGGGCCCGACTGGACGGCATCAGGAACCATGAACCAGCTCGCGGAGATGAAGTGTGCTCAGCCGGTCTCGTCCGAGTATTACGGCGGTAGGGTGAGCGATCGCGATATTGTTCGAATGGTCACAGATCTGGCCGCGACCGCCATGGGCGTAGACGATCTAATCGGGCGGCTCAGAGAGGGTATGCATGGCGACGCCATCGTCCTTCGGGGTGACCGTCAGCGACCATATTCATCAATCGTTGGGGTCACCGCTCAGTCGGTGCGCGGTGTGTTCGTCGGATCGAAGGGCTACTACGGTGACCCGGACACCTTGAGCGCGGGTAATCAACGAAACCCTCTCTGCGAGGAGATCGATGTCTGCGGAAACCAAAAGACGATCTGTGTTCGGGACGTCGACCAGATGGCAAACGCCACCGACCCTGATTCATGGCCAGCCTTTGGTTTTGATGAGGTCACCGCCTATGTGCAGCGGGTCGCACAACGCCGTCGGCCCGATGACCTGCCGGAGTGGTTAGAGTACGCATACGAGGCCTTCCCTCTCTTTGAATGCGCGCCGACCTTCAGCTGTCGGCTCGGTAACGCCAGCGTGTCCGGGTTCATCACCGCAGATGATTCAGATGGCGACGATACGGCAAACATCAATGACAACTGCCCCGCCATCTTTAATCCGACCCAGAGAGATCTTGATGGAGATGGTGTCGGAGACGCGTGCGATGTGTGTCCATGGTCTGCAGAGGAATGTCCATGCCGGGCCCCCACAGGTGTCGACCTAGACGCTGATGGACTGCGCGACGAGATGGATAACTGTCCGAGACAGAGTAATCCGGAGCAGAGCGATGGCGACGGAGATGGCTATGGAGATGTCTGTGATATGTGCCCTGAGTTGGCCGATGGCCCCATGGCTGGATGCCCCACGACGATCCCACAGACCAAACAACGCCAAGTCTCTACTCAGCAGTTTATCTCTTTAGAGGGGGTGGTCACGGCGACGCTGCCTGATTTCGCACCAGCCACCCAAGCCGGCAGCTTTTTCATGCAGTCACTCCCTGGAACAGCTGACGCTGACGCCGTCCAATACTCGGGAATCTTTGTCTACATGGGAAACCGCAGTCCAGGCGTGCGCACGCCGACTATCGGTGAACACATCAGAATTACCGGGATGTATAATGACTTTTATGGGCAAGTTCAGCTGACCCAGATTCAGCGTGTCGATGAGCTGGGAGAGACGGGATTGCCTACCCCCCACGACACAGAAGCGCTCACCATCGCGGAGCGACCCGAACCCCTCGATAGTGTCCTGCTCTGCATCAATGAAGTCACTGTGACTGATCTCGCTCCACCGAGAGGTCCTGGAGATGGCGACCCTGAGGAGAACTATGAGTTTGAGGTCACTCATCTCCCTAGCGGAGCCTCTGTGCGGGTTAATGACGGCCTCTATAGGGTCGTCCCCTTCCCCGAGCTTGGTGCTGAATACGCCCAAGTGTGTGGGGTCCACCGCCTCGCGAACGGTGCCTATAAGATTGAGCCAAGAGACGCACAAGATCTCGACAATGGTCCACCGAGAGTCATCAGCCTTGGTCCCGAAGGGACTTATGTCCGGGCCGGTCAACCGGCGACCCCACAAACGGCCGCGGGAGATCAACTCACCGTGGAGCTGAACACTCCGGCCCCCATGGGCGGCGTAGCCGTGCTGCTGACGAGCTCGTCGCCAGAGCTGCTCTCAGTTCCGGCGAGCGTCAACATTCCCGCCGGAGAGACCCTCGGCGCGATCTCCGTGACCGGCGTACGTAGCGCAGAGGCTGTGACTATATCGGCGCGAATTGACCCGCAGGCCGAACCACTGAGCGTCGATGTCAGAGTCTACGACAACCTGGTCGAGCCCAGCGCACTGAGCTTTGGATCACCGGAGTATTCCGTCGTACTTGACGACGAAGTAGTCCTTCAGCTGAGTATGGATGCCCCATCCGCGGGCCGGGTACAGGTCAGTCTTGAGACCGCGCTCCCCGATGCTCTCGGTCATCCAATACGATTAGAGTTTCCGGCCGAGCACATGACCGTTGAGTTCAGTCTGCGGGGACAAATCCTCGGTGATCACGACCTCTATGCGGAGGTAGGAGATCTTAACGCGACCGCTGAAATCCACGTCATCGAGACACCACGACTCCCGGTCATAAACGAGATCGACGCGGACATGTCTGGCGATGAAGTTCGCGAGTTTATTGAGATCTACAACCCTGGGGCTCTACCAGTGCCGCTGGCTGGGTGGTCTCTGGAGTTGATTAATGGAAGCAATAGGAACCCCTATAAGACCATCGCTTTGGATACATCAGACGCTATTCTTCCTCCCCAGGGTTACCTCGTCGTGGGAGATGATGTGATGGCTGACTCTCTCCCCGAAGGCATCGTGTTTATTCCGTTGGGCTCACGTGGCTCTCAGCATGATATTCAAAACGGAAACCCCGACGGCGCACAGCTGCTGAGTGGCGATGTCGTCGTTGACGCGATGTCTTATGCCGGTGTCATCGAGGGCGTAACAGAAGGCGCGGAAGGCGCTCCCGACGACGCCAATAACGAGGACGGAGAGACGCTGTCTCGATGCGCCAATGGCGCTGACACCAATGACAACGCCGCAGACTTCATCGTCGTGGTCGGTACACCTGGCCTAGCGAATGATTGTCCAGCTCCGCCCGTCCCTGATGCCGGGATAGCGGATGTCGGCGTCCCCGACAGCGGCCCTGCTGATGGTGGGGCTACTGACTCAGGGGTGGATGCCGGTGTCGTTCCGGACGCAGCGCCAGTTGCGGATGCCGGTGTCGTTCCAGACGCCGCGCCACCTGCTGAGGACGCCGCGCCACCTGCTGAGGACGCCGCGCCACCCACTGAGGACGCCGCGCCACCCGCTGA
>CALELH010000100.1 GCA_937902595.1 uncultured Myxococcales bacterium | reverse complement strand
GTGCTCAATCGCGAGCGGAGCGAATCGCGACTGTCGGGGGATGCTCAGGTCGAGTTATCAGGGGTGCTCTATGCCGTAGACAATATCAATCAGAAGATCGCAGAAGATGCGGACGGCAACTGGATCGGGCGGGTCACATTCCATGAGCCTCTGGAGCATGACATCCCCGTCGGTACCGTATGGTCTCCAGTCATCGCCGACACCGACTTCGACGGTGTCCTCGACATCGATGAATGAGACATCGACGACGGAGTGTGTGACAGCGACGTAGGCCCGGATCCCATGGACTACTGATTCATGCCATCGTCTCCATGTGGCGCTCAGATTCTCTCCGGCGACAACCCAACTTGTCGATGGTTGTCATCCAAAGGTGACAGCTCGCTGTACGCCAGGGAGCCAGGCCGTCCAAGCGAGCTCGCACACAAGGTAAAAACACATTAATTACGGGTATTTATCATCAGAGCGCCTCTTCAGATGAAAGTGGTATGCCCCTTGCTCATTACCGTGGGTGATTACGAACACGTTCGCCCGGGGGGGCACTGGACAACACCATGAAGACACAGCACAGCAAAGATTCGACCGTATCGAACAACAGCAAGAACGACAGCACGGCGCCCATCGGGCTCGTGGGCCTCGGCATATCCCTGGCCACAGCGCTGGCGCTGGGCTCCGCCATGTGCGCGGTCACCTATATGCCGGAGACTCGTTCCGTGACTGCCCAGGTGAGCGCACCGGTGACGACGGAGCCTGCTTCGACCATCGCGTCCACTGCGCATAGACACCATGAGCCAAAGTCGGCTGCGGCCCCTGCCCCTGGACACACCCACAAGGCGCGACCGGACCACACAGAGAAGCCAGCGGGTCTGAACCCTAAGCGTAAGGCCAGGTGGCTGGCCCAAATGGCGTCCTCGGATCCATCGGTTCAGCGAGAAGGCATCTATCGCCTCGCCGGCGCCCGGGCCTTGACCCCAGAGCAAGGTCTCGAGGTCCTGGCCCTGGTCAAAGCGTCGAAGGACCTGGCCTTTAAGAAGACGGGCGTGTGGGCCATCAGCCGGAGCGGGATGGAAGACGCCGAAGGGGCGTTGACCGAATTGGCGCTGGACGATGGCGCCGTCGGCGGTCGGGTGATCGACGCGCTGACGACCTTGCGCACGCCGGCCGCCCATGAAGGGATGGCCAGGCTCTTGAAGGGATCCGACGACGTCCAGGTGCGCCGACGATCGGCCATGATGCTGGGGGTCGTGAGCAAGGGAGAGCGCAGCGCGGTGAACGTGCTGGCGCACTCAGCCCAGGGAGACACCGACCCCGCCGTTCGGTCCGCGGCCATCCGAGCCCTCGGCGCCTCGACCAGCCAGACGGCGATGAACGCGCTGAGGACACTGAGCGAGACGGCGTCGACGACAGCAGACCGCGAAGCCGCCGCTCAGCGATTGGCCAGGACGCAGGCCCGCCTGGGCACCGGTGAAGAATTAAAGGCCGCCTTCAGCACCCCGCTCGATCCGCGCATGGCGGCAGCCAAACGACACTACACGCCAGAACCGGACCACCACGGTGATGAGCACGAAGGCTGAGTAAAGAGCCAGACTCTCGGTACCGTGAGTGCAGAGGTCTATCGGTCAGTGAGCTAAAGTGTTGCGCGAAAAATTCGTGTGGCACCTATTCTGGTTCCGGCAGCTCCGAGCGAATGGGAATCAATGAGCGAAAGTCTTTGACTTCTCACGACATCGTCATCTATCGGTCACAAAGCATCTAAAAGTTCCGAGCCAGACAAGAGCGTAATATTGCGAATATTTAAAACCAAACAGGGCTTTGCGACTTGAAAATGTCGCACGGGAAGACGGTATGACTAAGGATTTGTCAGAGGCAGCCAGTAGCAGCGAGAGGCCATTATGGCTGACGCTGCTCATTACAGTGGTCCTCCTGTACATATTTCTTGTAGGCATTAATTGTCTCGGTGGCGGTATGAAGGGCCTCGGAAAAGGGGCGATGGACGCCTACTTCTCCGATTCGATGAACCCGATTCTCGCGCTCTTAGTGGGTATTCTTGCAACCACTCTGGTGCAAAGCTCCTCGGTCACCACATCGTTGGTCGTCGGATTCGTCGCAGCAGGTCAGGTCAGTATTGCTGCCGCGGTGCCCATGATCATGGGTGCGAACATCGGCACGACGGTCACCAATACTATCGCATCGATGGCTCATGCTTCACGAGACACGGAATTCAAGCGGGCTTTTAGCGCAGCGACGTGTCACGATTTCTTCAACTATTTGAGCGTCATCCTCTTACTTCCCCTCGAGCTTATTACCCGTGCCATATTCGGGCAGGGGGTTCTCGAGTGGATGGCATCGAGCCTCTCAGGCGTCCTCGCGGGAACGGGTGGCGCGACCTACAAAAGCCCACTGAAAGCCGCCTTCAAAGCAGGTAAGAAAGTAGTCGAGTCGGCCGCTGATTCAATCACCGGTGGTGGACAAGCAGGAGACATCTTGCTGGGTATCGCCGGGATTCTTATCATTCTCATAACGCTGACGATGATCGTGAAGGTGATGCGCGGCCCCGTCGTCGTGCGGATGGAGAAGTATGTCACCCGCTTTCTCGGCTCGGGTGGCCCGATGGCAATGGTCGTCGGCGTTGTCCTGACGATTATGGCCCAATCATCCTCGATCACGACGTCTATCCTCGTCCCTCTAGCAGGCGCAGGAATCATCTCCTTGGGGCAAATCTATCCAGTCACGCTCGGCGCCAATATCGGTACGACAGTCACGGCACTACTCGCCGCGCTGGCGGCACCTGAAGACGCAGAGGCGGCCCTCACCATCGCCCTCGTCCATCTATTCTTTAATCTGGCGGGAATACTCGTCTTGTATGTTCCAACGCTTACCCGAGAGGTACCGCTCAAGCTTGCGACCCGGTTCGCCGATTTCGCAACTCGCTCAAAGAAGTGGGCTATTATCTACGTGATTATGGCATTCTATGGACTTCCAGCAGCGATTTTCTTCCTGGCCGAAGCCTTCACAAGTTAAGGGGACTGTATGTGGACTGAACTTCTAAGTATCTTTCGACCTGGCAATCCGTTGCATTCCATCTCAAATGACTTCAAGGAGATGTTAGCCATCGACCTTGAAATGGCGACAATTGTCCGGCCTCACATCTTCGACCAGTCGTTGGCCATGGAGCAGCAAGCGAGGGTGTATAAGCTTGATGTGAAGGTCAATAAGCTCGAGCGGAAGATCCGTAAGCAGATAATCGCCCACGCGTCGCTCAGCCGCACGGATATCGGTTATTGCTTCATGATGATGTCTATGGTCAAGGATGCCGAGCGTATCGGTG